>CAXTDH010000008.1:0-10037 GCA_964242405.1 uncultured Rhizobacter sp.
CCCGCGACGATCAAGGCTGTCAACACCTTCGGGACATTGAGGCTTTGCCCCACACACCTGAAACCCTCGACAGCTCAAGCCACACGTAGGCAACGAACACCCCCCGGCAACTCTGCACCACCCAACTGCTCAGATGCGCGAAGCCCATGAATGTAGCACAGGACGGGATGCGCTGGCAAGCTGAAGGCGTGCAAGCCACGTACAAAGACGTTTGGGCGAAACTCCACCGACATCTTCAAACTACCACCCATCGCCATGCCCATCTGGAAGAAGCCCCTTTCGATCGAAAGCCTCACCGCCGCTCATGTCGACACGGCCGTGTCCCAGCTCGGAATCGAGTTCCTCGAGGTCGGTGACGACTACATTCGCGCTCGCGTTCCGGTGGATCACCGTACCCGGCAACCGATGGGGCTGCTGCATGGCGGCGTCTCGGTCGTTCTGGCAGAAACGCTCGGTTCCTGCGGTGCTGTTTCCGCTGCGCCACCAGACCACCGGGCAGTCGGTCTCGACATCAACGCCAACCACCTTCGAAGCGCCACTGCCGGCTGGGTCACCGGTGTGGCAAGACCGGTGCACATCGGCCGTACCACCCAGGTCTGGCAGATCGACCTGACGAACGATGCCGGCGAGTTGACCTGTGTCTCCCGCATCACCATGGCCATCCTCGCTCCGCGATGAGCAAGCCGACGGCTCGTGTGTCCTCTACATGTTCGCCCTGCACACGGTCACCGGGAAAGCTACAGTTGGTCTCCTCGCCCTTGAGGCGGCAGCTGACCGAACATGACGATTAAATCGCTACTGCTTCTGGGCGTTCTCGCTGCTGGCGGCGTGGTTGCAAGGTCAGCCGCGACGGAACAGGCAGCGGCCCCGCCGACGCGGCGCGAACTGCATGCAGCGGAGTGCGTCGCTGCCCTTGAGGTCGAGGCCGAAGACATGGCGGCACGCGTCAAATCCGGGGACGAGAGCATGCGGGGCCTGTTGCAAAGCCGGCTCGAGTCGGGCACTGCGATCGTCGGCGACATCTTCTTGCACGACGGAACCGACGAAGCGAGGGCACGAGCGCTTGCCGCCGAAGCGCTGGAGGCGCAAAAGCGCCTCAGCACCGCACAGCTGGCCGCCCGTCAAGGCGCTTGCGCCGAAGAAGGCACGAAGCTGCTGGCCGCCAGCAATGCGCTGGAGCGGGCGATCGTCCAGCGCCAAGCCCGGCGAAGAATGTTGAAACTGCTGGCCGCCTAGCGGCTGCCACGCTCGCAAAGGCCTGCTCGCGATCCTGTTTGCACGCTGACCTGCCCGGCAACGCGTCCCCGCCCGGAGGAGCTCAGGCTGCATGTCCTTGACCAGAGCCCTCACCGCTGGTGACTGGCTGCGCGCCGCCGCGATCGGCTTGCTTGCGGTGGGGCTGCATGCGGCTGCCGAGCCGGTTCTCGGCAATCGTTTTCCCTTCCTGTTCGCCTACCTGGCGGCTGCCTTCGCTTCTTGGCTCTGGGGCACGGGGCCCGGCTTGCTCTCGGCGCTGATAAACGCGGCGGCGATCATGGCGCCGCAGGTTCCGGCCCGCGTCCCGCCGACCGAACAACCCCTTGCCATCGGCAGCTTCCTGCTGACCAGCATCGTGCTCGCGCTGGTCTTCGGCCAACCACGATCGGACTCGCCACCGGATGTCGAAAGGCTGCAACCGGTGGTTGAGACGCCGCTGACCGCCTGGTTGCGGGCCGTGCTCTGGGGCGCCTTCCTGGTACCGCTGGCCGCGTTCGTCATTGCCGCGTGGTGGGGCTTCGAGCGAGCGCGGGAAGAGGCCGAAGCCGAAGTGGTGCATGCCGGTCAGCTTGCCTACCAGCATGCACAGCGAACCTTCGATCTCGCGTCAGGAATCGCAGCGCGTGTCGATGCGGCGTCGGCAGGTGCCGACGATCCTCGCCAGGCGGCTGCCGTGCACCAGCGGCTGGCCGACATGGCGGCCGGGCTGCCGTCGGTCGTCAATCTGAACGTATGGGACGCCGCCGGCCGGTACCTGGCACGCAGCGACATCTATCCGGTCGACGTGTCGAGCACCGTCAGCGACCGCGCCTACTTCCGCGACTGGCGTGACCACCGCGTCGGCGAACCGGCAAGGCTGGGCATCAGCGAGGTGCTGATCGGTCGGCAGACCGGCCGACAGATCATCAACGCGACGTTGCCACGCGCGTCGCCCGATGGCGGTTTTCGTGGTGTCGTGGCGGTGTCGCTGTCGCCGGCCTGGTTCCGCGACTACTACCGATCGCTGACGACCGAGGATCCGAAGCTCGCCACCTTTGCGCTCATCCGCACCGACGGCACCCTGCTGGCACGGCTGCCCGAGACGACCGACGGGCGCACGCGGGTCAACAGAGGCAGCTCCGTACTGGCGCGGGTGATGGCAGGCGAGACGGCCGGCCGGTTGGTGCTGCCCGGTGCAGGCGGCGAACCCTCCCGCCTGGTCGCGTTCCGGCGCCTCGAGGGCTATCCGCTCTACGTCGTCGCCGGCTTCAGCCGGGAGGCACTGTTCACGGGCTGGGCCCGCTTCGTCGGATTGCTTGCCGCGCTGCTGATTCCGACGACCGCGCTGTTGGTATGCGTCACCTGGGTGGCCATCAAGAGGACCCGCCGTGAGCAATCGACCTTCGAACAGTTGCAGGAGCAAATCCGTCGACGCGCCGGCGCCGAGAAGATCATGATCGAGTCGCAGAAGCTGGAAACGCTCGCTGTCGTGACCGGTGGCGTCGCCCATGACTTCAACAACCTGCTGGCGATCGTCAATGCGAGCCTCCACGTCCTCAAGCGTCGGCACCCGGACATTGCCCAGGAAAAGCAGGTGATCGCGATGTCGCGGGCCATCCAGTCGGGGGTGCGCTTGACACGCCAGTTGCTGTCGTTCTCACGCAAGCAGGCACTTCGCCCCGAGACCGTCCGCCTGCAGAACTGGCTGCCTGCCAGCGAAGGGCTCATTCAAAGCACGCTCGGCCCGAACATCGGCTGGTCGCTCATGGTCGCGTCGTCGACGAAACCGGTACGGGTCGACCTCGGCGAGCTGGAACTCGCCTTGATCAACCTCGTCGTCAATGCCCGGCACGCCATGCCGGCGGGCGGCTCGATCGATGTCGACGTCGGCAATGGGCCGCTCGGCCAGCAACCCCAGGCGCCGCACGGCATCGAGGCTTCGGTGCCAATGGTCTGCGTGTCGGTTCGTGACAGCGGCGTCGGCATTCCGGAAGCCTTGTTGTCGAGGGTGCTCGAGCCGTTCTTCACGACCCGCGAAAAAGGCACCGGATCGGGTCTCGGCCTGAGCCAGGTCCAGGGCTTTTGCTTGCAAGCCGGCGGCTTCGTCCGCATCGAGAGCGTCGTTGGTTCCGGTACCACGGTGTCGATGTACCTGCCGGCGGCAGCCGACGACAACGGCATGGCGGACACGTCTAGGCCGACGGTCGATGCAGCCGATGACGCGCCGCCGATGGAGGGCCGGATCCTGCTTGTCGAAGACAACGACGCGGTCGCGAGCACGACCGAGATGGTGTTGCGCAGTGCCGGCTTGACGGTGCTGCGCACAGCCACCGCGGACGAGGCGTTGACGCACCTGCGCAGTGCGGCCGTTCAGCCGGACGTCGTGCTCAGCGATATCGCCATGCCCGGCAGCTTGAACGGCATCGCCCTGGCGTTCGAGCTGCGCAAGTCGCGCCCGAACCTGCCGGTGCTGCTGACGACCGGCTACACCGAGCAGGTGGAGGAAGCGACCGCCGGCGGGCTGCTGGTACTGCCGAAACCGATCGCGCCGGAGGAAATGCTCGCCGAACTGCGCAAGCTGTTGCCGGTTCCAGAGCGGTCGGTCGGCGCACGCTGAGAGGGCGAGCTGCCACGGCGACGGTCCCGCATCCAGGTACGGCGCTTGCCTTGGTACGACCATCGTCGACCGTCAATTGCCCCGCAGCAGCATGAAAATTTCCAGCGATACCTCCGACCTCATCGGTATACCCCTGACCCGCGAGGCGGCTCGTTCTTCGGCTGCGTCACCGTCGCCATCGATCTCGACCCGAATGGCCGCGTCGGTTCCCGACCTCTCGGCCCTGCAGCCTCGTGACGGCATCGACTTCGAGCGGCTGATCGGCAAGCCGCACATCTTTGCCCGCTACAAGTCGCTGCGAGACGGCTTCATGCTCGAACCGATCGGCTCGCTGACGCTGCAGCGCGATGGCCGGGTCACCGGCTATGGCCATGCCAACGAAGGCAGCTGGACGCATTACGAGCACAGCGCGGTCGACCGATCGAAGGCGTTCGCGTTCATCTCGGCACACAACAATTTCATTCCGAGTTCGACCTGGACGCAGTCGATCGGCGACATGCCGATCGGCTATTTCTGCGATGAACCGGAGGGCCAGGTGGCGATGCAGAAGCTCTGCCTGATCCCGCAAGCGCCGCCGGTCGACGCGGCGCCGCTGGAAGTCGTCTATCTGGTCGCGTCGTGCCTCTCCTTCTACCAGCGCACCGTGCCGGCGTTGTTCGCGCAGCTGTTCGCGGAGGGGATTCCGGCGAGCCGCGTGAAGGTGGTGGTCAACGGCTGCGGACACGACTCGCAGGAAACGATCGACGGTGTCGACCATGCCTTCAGCACGCACGACGCCTGGGAATGGAGCGCACTCTACGAAGGCCCGCTTCGCTGGAAGTTCGACTATGCCTTCATGATGCACGACACGAACATCATCTTCCCCGGTTTCCGCCGTTGCGTCGAGAGCTTCAATCGACACCTGCCCTGGGATCACCTCCCAGCATCGCCGCTCGCCCGTTGCCTGCTGGGCCTCTACTCCCACGACTTCCTACTGCGGCTGAACGGCTGGTTGAAGCGGATCGATCACATCTCCAAACGCGACGGCATCATCGCGGAGGCGTCGGCCGAGCTGCTGTTGCGAGCGCGGACGGCCCTGGTGCTCGGCGACCCGGAGAGCAACGGCAGCGCCCGTGCGGCCGAATGGCGGGAGGTCGTCGACCACTTCAACACGGGCTCGAAGCGGGTTCGACGCGCCTTTCCGGCAATCAAGCTGCACAAGTTCCTGCACCACGGGGGCGCGAAGCCGGAACTGCTTTAAGGAATCCCGTGCTGCGGTCGGCGCTCGGCCGGCCCGGAGAAGTTCAGCCTTCAGCGGCTCGGCCCCTGTGCAGGTAAGCTCGGGTTTCCCCTTGTGGACAGCCTGCCGATGCAATCTTCGTTCCCGCGCCTCGCCCTCGTGCTCGGATTCTTGTCGCCGATCGGCCAGTTCGCGGTCGACATGTACCTACCCGCGCTCCCGGCGATCGGCACCGCCCTGCAAGCGGACATGCGGGCCGTGCAGCTCAGCCTGCTGACGTTCTTCCTGTCGTTTGCAATCAGCCAGATCGTCTATGGGCCCGCCTCCGACATCTTCGGCCGCAAGCCGCCGCTTTACGCCGGCATCGCCCTGTTCGTCGTCGGCAGCGTCGGCTGTGCGCTGGCGCCCGACATCGACTGGTTGATCGCCTTCCGATTGCTGCAGGGGCTGGGCGCCGGCGCACCCATCGTCGTGCCGCGGGCGATCGTCCGAGACCTGCACACCGGTGCCGAGGCCACCCGGTTGATGTCGATGCTCATGCTCGTCTTCTGCGTGTCGCCGATCCTGGCGCGCCTGGTCGGCAGCCTCGTGATCCAGACTCCCGGCTGGCGCGCCCTCTTCTGGGCCGTCGCCGGCATCGGCATCCTCGGCCTGGTGCTCAGCGTGGCGGTGCTCGACGAGACACGGCCGGCGGCCGAAAGGCATGGCAGTGACATCGCCAGCACGCTGCGGGCCTTCGGCCTGCTGCTGCGCGACCCGCGCTTCATGGGGCTGACGGCGATCGGCGCCTTCGGCATGGCCGCCTTCTTCATCTACCTCGCCAATTCGTCCTTCGTGCTGATCGGCCACTATGGGTTGACGCCGATGCAGTACGGCCTTGCCTTCGGCATCAACGCCGCATCGTTCATCGGCGTCTCGCAGTTCGCCGGCCGGCTGAATGACCGTCATGGGCTGGCGCGGGTCGTCGCGTTCTCGTCGGCGGGCTTCGCCTGCTCGATGCTGGCGCTGCTGGCCCTGACGCTCGCCGGCATCGAGCGGCTCGACGTGATGATCGTGGTGCTGATGATCGGCTTCGGCTTTCTCGGCCTGGTGGTGCCGACGACATCGGTGATGGCGCTCGACGACCATGGCGCGATCGCAGGCGCAGCGTCGGCCTTGATGGGCACCTTGCAGCTGGTGATGGGCGCGGTCGTGATCGCCCTGATGGGCGGCGCGGTCGACGGCAGCGCCTTGCCCATGATCGCCGGCATCGCGGTCGCGGCGGCGTTGACCTGGCTGCTGTCCGGCCTCACGCTCGGCATCCGCCCGCAACCTGCGTCGGCCCGAAGCGCCGGCTTGAAGCGTCAGCCACTCGACGATGCGGGCGTGTCCATCACCAGTCGGTAGCCGACGCCGGTTTCGGTGACGATGAAGACCGGCCGGGCCGCGTCGGCCTCGAGCTTCTGCCGCAATTGCGCCATGTAGACCCGCAGGTAGTGGGTACGTTCGGAAGACGACGGCCCCCAGACGTCGCGCAGCAGGCTGCGGTGGGTCAAGACCCGGCCGGCGTTGGCGATCAGCACGCCGAGCAGGCGGTACTCGATCGGCGTCAGGTGCACCTCGACCCCCGCACGACGGACGCGCCGCTGGCTGAAATCGACGACCACATCGCCGAACGCGACCTGCGCCCTCTCGCCTGCGGCCGAACTTTGCGGGCGACCACGCCGCAGTGCAGCCCGTACCCGCGCCAGCAGTTCGCCGACGCCGAAGGGCTTGGTGAGGTAGTCGTCCCCACCGGCGTCCAGGGCTGCGATCTTGTCGTCCTCCCGGGTCCGCGCCGACAGCACGATCACCGGCACCTTCGACCAGGCCCGCAGGTCGCGCAGGAAGTCGACGCCGTCGCCGTCCGGCAGGCCGAGGTCGAGGATGATCAGGTCGGGGCGTCGGGTGCCGGCCTCGACCAGGCCCTGGGCGACGGTCGCCGCCTCGTGCACCTGCCAGCCTTCGCCCTCGAGCGCCCCGCGGACGAAGCGCCGGATCTGCGGCTCGTCCTCGACGATCAGCATGCTCATGCCCGCGTCGGCCGAGCGTTCGCTCATCCGCGCACCGACGGCCGATGGGCCGGCTCCACCGGTTCGGCTGGTTTGACCGGTTCCACTGATTCAACTGGTTCCACCAGTTCGGCCGGTTCCACCAGTGCGGCTGGTGAAACCCCATTGGCCAGATCGGCTTCCTCGACCGCCGGCATCATCGGCGGCGTACCGAGCGGCAGCTCGAAGCAAAAGCTCGCGCCCTGCCCCGGCCGTGCCGGCTTCGAAGGTTCGACCCAGA
This sequence comes from uncultured Rhizobacter sp., assembly GCA_964242405.1. Classification (GTDB taxonomy): domain Bacteria; phylum Pseudomonadota; class Gammaproteobacteria; order Burkholderiales; family Burkholderiaceae_C; genus LMDS01. Next base: position 7,383 of record CAXTDH010000008.1, read on the forward strand.
TGCGGCCGTCGTGCGCCTCGACGATCGCCCGGCAGATGGCCAGGCCCAGGCCGACGCCCGAGATCGTCGATTCCTTGTCGCCGCGGGCGAACTTCTCGAACAGCGCCTCCTCGCGGCCGGCGGGCAGGCCGGGGCCGTCGTCGGCGACCGTCACCCGCAGATTCGCACCGCTCAGCCGCGCCGAGACCGTCACCGTGCTGCCGGCCGGCGTGTACTTGGCGGCGTTCTCGAGCAGATTCGCGAGAACTCGCTCGATCAGTACCGCGTCGACATCCACCAGCGGCAGGTCGGCCGGCAGATCGGTCCGGACGAGGTGGTCAGCGAGCGCCGTGCCGACCGACTGCAAGGAGGTGCCGACCACCTCTTCGATCGGTTGCCACTGCCGGTTGAGCTGCACCCGGCCGCTCTGCAGACGGGCCATGTCGAGCAGGTTGTCGACCATCGCGTTCATCCGCCGGGCTTCGGCGCTGATCGCCCGGGCGGTGTCGCGCGGCGAGCCGGTGCGGAGCGAAGGTACGTGCGGCGTGGCGACTGTTCGCCCGCCTTCGGCGCTCGGGTCGCTCGACTCGGTGAGCTGGGTGACCTTGGCCCCCGGGGTCGACTCGGTCGGATCGGACACCGCGGTGATGTCGGACAGCTCGGCCACGAGCATGTCCGACAAGCCGTAGAGCGCGGCCAGCGGCGTGCGCAGGTCGTGCGACAACGCCGACAGCAGCGAGTTGCGCAGCCGCTCAGACTCCATCTGCACCGTCGCATGCTGCGCCACGTCGACATAGTGGACGCGCTCCAGCGCGATCGCCGACAGCACGGCGAAAGTTTCCAGCTGTCGACGCTGCTCGGGCACCAACAGCAGCCGCACATTCTCCGGCTGCAGCGCCAGCACACCGCGGGTGCGCATCGGCGCCTTGAGCGGCAGGTACAGCCAGGCGCTGCCGGGCAGCGTGTCGGTGCCGAGGCCGGCCGCTTCGTTGTGGTCCAGCGCCCATTGCGCGGTGCCGAGGTCGAGCGAAGGCTCGGGCGCGTCGAGCCGCGGCGTCTGCAGACGGTCCGACAGGTCGAGCAGCAAGACGTGCGCCTTGGCATGGAACTCCCGGGCGATCGCCTCCTCGGCGATCGCGACGCATTGCTCGGTGGTGAGCACGCTCGACAGGTCGCGGGCGACTTCGAACAACGCCCGCGAACGGGCCTCCCGGTGGGTCGCGATCCGCGCCTGGTAGCGCAGGCCGGCGGTCAGCTGGCCGATCACCAGGCCGACGACCAGCATCACCGCGAAGGTCAGCAGGTACTGCGCGTCCGCTACCGCGAACGACAGGCGCGGCGGCACGAACACGAAGTCGAACGCGGCGACGTTCAGGAACGCCGCGAGCACCGCCGGCCCGCGCCCGAAGCGCACCGCCACGCCGATCACCGCCAGCAGGAACAACATGACGATGTTGGCGAGGTCGAAGACGGCGGTCAGCGGCGTGGCGATGGCGGTCGTGGCACCGCAGGCGGCAGCAGCCCAGAGGTAGCCCTGCAACTCGCCGAGCGAAGGCTCGCCGGCGCGGCCGCGAACCCCACTGGCGGCCTCGCCCGCCTCCCGGCTGCCCGCCGGCTGGCCGCTGCCGACCTCGATCAGGTCGAACTCCGGCGCCAGTTCCGCGAGCCGGCTCGACAGCGTGCGCCGCTGCCACCAGCCGCGCGGCTGGTTGTGGCCCATCAGCAGCTTCGACAGGTTATGGTGGCGGGCGTGTTCGACGAGCGCGTCGGGCACGTCCTGCGCGGCCAGCACGACGGTCGTCGCGCCGAGTTCCTCGGCCAGCTTGACGGTCTGCAGGATGCGCTCGCGGGCGGCGCTGGCGAGCCGCTGCAGGGCCGGCGTCTCGACATAGACCGCATGCCAGGCAACCGCGAGCTGCTGGGCGAGCCGCGCGGCACTGCGCACCACATGATCGGTGTTGTCGCGCGGGCCGATGCAGCAGAGCAGCGCCGCTTCGGTCTTCCAGACGGCCGCGATCGACTGGTTGACGCGGTAGGCCTGGACGTCGTCCTCCACCCGATCGGCCGTGCGGCGCAGCGCCAGCTCGCGCAGGGCCATCAGGTTGCCCTTGCGGAAGAAGTTGGCCGCGGCCCGCTCGGCCTGTGCCGGCAGATAGACCTTGCCGGCCTTGAGCCGTCCGATCAGCTCGTCGGCCGGCGTGTCGACCAGCACCACTTCGTCGGCCCGGTCGAAGAAGGTGTCGGGCAGGGTCTCGTGGACGCGGATGCCGGTGATGCCGCCGACGACGTCGTTCAGGCTCTCGAGGTGTTGGACGTTCAGGGTGGTGTAGACGTCGATGCCGGCGTCGAGCAGCTCCTCGACATCCTGCCAGCGCTTCGGATGGCGCGACCCCGGAACATTGCTGTGCGCCAGTTCGTCGACCAGCGCCAGCTCCGGCCGCGCCTGCAGTATGCCGTCGAGGTCGAATTCGGCCAGCGTCCGGCCGCGCGCCGTGATCTGCGCCGGCGCCATCAGCGTCAGGCCCTGCGCCTGCGCCGCCGTCTCCGACCGGCCGTGCGTCTCGATCACGCCGGCGAGCACCTCGACGCCCTCCGCCTTGCGCTTGCGGCCGGCGTTGAGCATCGCGTACGTCTTGCCGACCCCTGCCGAGGCGCCGAAGTAGATGCGAAGACGCC
>CAXTDH010000008.1:10047-19740 GCA_964242405.1 uncultured Rhizobacter sp.
GCGAAGCTGGACGAGCAGTTCGTCGGGGTCGGGTCGGGTCATCGCCATCCTGGCGCGGCCTGGCGCCGGCGCGGTGTCAATTGTGCCGCTCGGCGAGCGCCAGGTTGAGCTTGAGCACATTGACACGCGGCTCGCCGATGAAGCCGAACAGCCGGCGCTCGGCCTTCTGGTCGATCAGGGCCTGGACCTGCGCGAGGGGCATGGCGCGGCTGCGGGCGATGCGCGGGGCTTGGTAGATGGCCGCGGCCAGGCTGATGTCCGGGTCGAGCCCGCTTGCCGAGGCGGTGACCAGGTCGACCGGCACCGGCTGTTGATTGCCCGGGTCGGCAGCCGTCAAGGCGGCGATCCGGCCTTTGACGGCATCGAGCAGCGCCGGGTTGGTCGGGCCGAGGTTCGAGCCGCCGGAGTTGGCGGCGTTGTTGGCCATCGGCGAGGTGGCGGACGGCCGGCTCCAGAAATTCCTAGGGTCGACGAAGTTCTGGCCGATCAGCGTCGAGCCGACGACCTTGCCGTTCTTCTCGACCAGGCTGCCGGCTGCCTGCGCAGGAAAGACGACCTGGGCCGCGCCGGTGACGATGAGCGGGTAGGCGACGCCGGTCACGAGCGTCAAGGCGGTGAAGAGCACCAGCGTCGGGCGGAGGATGGAAACCATGGGTCAGGCCTTTCAGTCGGGTGTGGGGTCGATCAGACGAGGTGCGTCACCGACAGCAGCAAGTCGATCGCCTTGATGCCGATGAACGGCACGATCAGGCCGCCGAGGCCGTAGATCAGCACGTTGCGCCGCAGCAGCGCCGAAGCGCCGATGGCGCGGTACTTGACGCCCTTCAAGGCCAGCGGGATCAGGAAGATGATGATGATCGCGTTGAAGATCACCGCCGACAGGATGGCCGACGATGGGTTCGCGAGGCCCATCACGTCGAGCGCCTTGAGCTGCGGGTAGGTGGTCGCGAACGCCGCCGGGATGATCGCGAAGTACTTGGCGACGTCGTTGGCGATCGAGAACGTCGTGAGCGAGCCGCGGGTCATCAGCAGCTGCTTGCCGGTCTCGACGATCTCCAGCAGCTTGGTCGGGTTGCTGTCGAGGTCGACCATGTTGCCCGCTTCCTTGGCGGCCTGGGTGCCGCTGTTCATCGCGACCGCCACGTCGGCTTGGGCGAGTGCCGGCGCATCGTTGGTGCCGTCGCCGGTCATCGCGACCAGCCGCCCTTCGCTCTGGTATTCGCGGATGAGCGCCAGCTTGGCTTCGGGTGTCGCCTCCGCGAGGAAGTCGTCGACGCCGGCCTCCGCCGCGATGGCGGCAGCGGTGAGCTTGTTGTCGCCGGTGATCATGATGGTCTTGATGCCCATCTGCCGCAACTCGGCGAAGCGCTCCTTGATGCCGCCCTTGACGATGTCCTTCAGCTCGATAACGCCGAGCACGCGGGCGGCGCTGCCGATGCCGTCGGCGACGACGAGCGGCGTGCTGCCGCGGCGTGCGACGTCGTCGGCGGCCTTCTGCACCTCTGGCGGCCAGGTCGCGCCCAGCGCTTCGACGTACTTGCGGATCGCGTCGCCGGCGCCTTTGCGCACCTGGCGGACGCTGCCGTCGCTTGCGGCCAGGTCGATGCCGCTCATCCGCGTCTGCGCCGTGAAGGGCACGAAGGTCGCCCCGAGGCTCGCCATCTCGCGTTCGCGCAAGTTGAACTTTTGCTTCGCCAGGACGACGATGCTGCGGCCTTCGGGCGTCTCGTCGGCCATCGAGGCGAGCTGCGCCGCGTCGGCCAGCGCCTGTTCGGCGACGCCCGCCGCCGGCATGAACGCCGACGCCTGGCGGTTGCCGAGGGTGATCGTGCCGGTCTTGTCGAGCATCAGCACGTCGACGTCGCCGGCCGCCTCGACCGCCCGGCCGGAGGTGGCGATCACGTTGGCCTGCATCATGCGGCTCATGCCGGCAACGCCGATCGCCGACAGCAGCGCGCCGATGGTCGTCGGGATCAGGCAGACGAGCAGCGCGATCAGCGTCGTGATGGTCACGGCCTGGCCGAGCTTGGCAGTCTCGACGCCGAACATCGACATCGGCAGCAGCGTCACCACGACGATCAGGAAGACGATGGTCAGCGCCACCAGCAGGATGTTGAGCGCGATCTCGTTGGGCGTTTTCTGGCGCTTCGCCCCTTCGACCATGGCGATCATCCGGTCGAGGAACGACTCGCCGGGATTGACGCCGATGCGCACGATCAGCCAGTCCGACAACACCCGGGTGCCGCCGGTGACGGAGGAAAAGTCGCCGCCGGACTCGCGAATCACGGGTGCCGATTCGCCGGTGATGGCGCTCTCGTCGACCGAGGCCACGCCTTCGATCACCTCGCCGTCGAGCGGGATGACATCACCGGTCTCGACCAGCACGATCGCCCCTTTGCGGAGCTGATCGGTCGCCGTGCCCACCCAGGGCGAGCCGTGCCTGGGCTCGTTCAGCTTCTTGCCGATGACGGTGCGCTTCATGCCGCGCAGCGACGCCGCCTGCGCCTTGCTGCGGCCTTCGGCCAGCGCCTCGGCGAAGTTCGCGAACAGCACGGTGAACCACAGCCACAGCGCGATGGCCAGGATGAAGCCGGCCGGCGCCTCGCCCTTGCCCGTCAGTGCCTGCAGCCACAGGAGCGTCGTGATGATGCTGCCGACGTAGACGACGAACATCACCGGGTTGTGCCACTGGACCCGCGGGTCGAGCTTGGCAAAGGCCGCGACGATGGCCGGCTTGACGAGCACCGGGTCGAGCAGGGACAGGGAACGGGCCGTGGTGGAGGAGGATGATGCGGCTGGGGGGGTGGTGGCGGTGTTCATGGTTCAGTGCTCGGCGTTCGAAGGAATTTCGCACGAGCCTTTCGACAGGCCCAGGGGGAACGGCGACCGGGTGTCGGGTGGCCGCAGACAGGCGGTTGCCCGCGTCACTTCCCGCCCCACAACAGGAAGTGCTCGACCACCGGCCCGAGCGCCAGCGCCGGCACGTAGTTCAACAGCCCGACCAGCAGCACCGAGCCGATCAGCAGGACGACGAACAGCGGCCCGTGGGTCGGCAAGGTGCCGGCGGTGACGGCCAGCCGCTTCTTGAACGCCAGGTTGCCGGCGATCGCCAGCACCGGCACGATGACGGCGAAGCGGCCGAACCAGATCGCCACCGCGAGCAGCATGTTGTAGAACGGCGTGTTGACCGACAGGCCGGCAAAGGCGCTGCCGTTGTTGTTGGCCGCCGAGCTGAGCGCGTACAGGATCTCCGAGAAGCCGTGCGATCCGGGGTTGGCAATGCCGGCTCGGCCGAGCTCGGTCGAGACGGCGATGGCCGTGCCCGCGAGCACCAGGATCGGCGTGGCGAGAATCGCGATCGACGTCATCTTCATGTCGAAGGATTCGATCTTCTTGCCCAGGTATTCCGGCGTCCGGCCGATCATCAAGCCGGCGATGAAGACGGCCAGTATCGCGAAGATCAGCATGCCGTAGAGCCCCGAGCCGACCCCGCCGAAGACGACTTCGCCGAGCTGCATCAACACCAGCGGCACGCCGCCGCCGACAGGGGTGAGCGAGTCGTGCATGCCGTTGACGGCGCCGCACGAGGCCGAGGTGGTGATCGTTGCGAAAAGGGTCGTCGCGCTGATGCCGAAGCGCGCCTCCTTGCCCTCCATGTTGCCGCCGGGCTGCAGCTGGCTCATCGACTGATCCACCCCCAGCGCCGCGATCTGCGGGTTGCCGCCCTGCTCTGCCGGCGTGATCACCAGCACCGCGACGACGAAGAGCGCCGTCATCGCCGCCAGCACCGCGACACCCTGGCGCATATCGCCGACCATCCGGCCGAAGGCGAAGACGAGCGCCGCCGGGATCAGGAACATGGCGATCATCTGCGCGAAGTTGCTGAGCGGCGTCGGGTTCTCGTAAGGGTGCGCCGAATTGGCATTGAAGAAGCCGCCGCCGTTGGTGCCGATCATCTTGATCGCCTCCTGCGACGCGACCGGACCCATCGCAAGCTGCTGGGCGACCGCCTTCGCGTCTTCGGTGACGGCGTTGCCCTTGACGTCTTTGAGCGGCTGGCCGTCCGGGCCGTTCTTCGGGCTCTGGTAGGCGTTGACCTCGAGGGTCGTGGCATCCTTGTAGGCGTCGAAGTTCTGGATCACGCCCTGGCTGACGAGAAACACCGCGAACACCAGCGACAGCGGCATCAGCAGATAGAGCGTGACGCGGGTCAGGTCACACCACACATTGCCGATGACACCGGTCGAGCGGGCGACGAAACCCCGGATGAGCGCCAGCACCACGGCGATGCCGGTGGCGGCCGAAAAGAAGTTCTGCACGGTGAGCGCGAGCATCTGCGTCAGGTAGCTCATCGTCGATTCACCGCCGTAGCCCTGCCAGTCGGTGTTGGTGACGAAGCTGAACGCGGTGTTGAAGGAAGAGTCGGCGCTGACGCCCGGCATGCCCTGGGGATTCAACGGCAACGCGCCCTGCAGCCGTTGCAAGGCATAGACGACGAAGACGCCGAGAACGTTGAAGGCGAGGATGCCGAGGGCGTAATGCTTCCAGCCCATGCGCTCCTCGGCGTCGACGCCGGCGAGCCGGTACAGCCCGGACTCGAGCTTTCCGACCGGCAAGAGCCAGCCGGGCAGCCGTCCATCGGCGATGGCCGCGATCCAGCGGCCGACCGGCCAGGCGAGGGCCAGCAGGACGACGAGGTAGGCGATGAGCTGGAGGGTGGCCTGGGCGTTCATCATGATCAGAACGCTTCGGCGTTGAAGAGCGCGAAGACGAGGTACACCAGCAGCCCCACCGCCGCCAGGCCGCCCAGCACATGGCGCAAGCTCATTTGCGCATCCTGAGTCGTTCGCAGAACGCGACCAGCCCGAAGAGAGCACCCGCCACCAGCGCCGATGCGCCGAGATAGAGAAAGTCCATGTGTCCTCGCCGAAGAATTCCTTCAACCGGGACATTAGGGAGCGGCGTGTCAAATCGGCGTCAAGGTTGATCGCAGGCGCATCAAGAAAGCATCAAGAGCGCGTCGGCGCCTCGATCGTTCACCGAAAGCAGCACGTCAAGCGCCACGACGCTCTCAACACGGATACGGTGCCTTCGAGCCTAGAGCGACATGCGCTGCAACTCCGGTTCCCGATCGCGCCACTGGTGCTTCAAGGCGCCGGCGATGTGCAATACCAGCAAGGCGACCAGCAGCCAACCGAGCGCCGCATGCAGCGCGCCGAAACGGTCATGGAGCGCCTCGCGCGCCACCGGCTCGATCGCCATCACCCAACCGATGCGCGGCCACGGGATCAGGCCGAACAGCCGCATCGGGTGGCTGGCCGCGCCCTTCCAGGCCGAATCGTGCAACCAGCCGGAGAACGGCAGTGCGAACATCAGCGCGTAGAGCAGCACATGGACGCCACGGGCGGTGACCCGTTCCCAGCGGGCATGGCCGGGCGGCGCGGGCGGCGGCGGGTGGCCGAGGCGCCACAGCAGCCGAAGCAGCGCCAGGCCGAGAACGGTGATGCCGATCGACTTGTGGGTGTCGATCACCGAACGTACCGCCGAATCGGGCAGATGGTCGGCCGAGAGACCGAGCACGACGTTGGCGATCATCAGCAGCGCCACCAGCCAGTGGAGGACGACCGCCGTTCGGGTGTAGCGGCCAACCACCGACTCCGGGAAGTGCGACCGATTCGCCCCATGCGGTTCGCTGGCAGACGGATCACCGCCAGCGGAGTTGAACCGGGCACGGCCGGCACGAGGGTTCTTGGCAGGATCGGAGCGCATGGCGTCTATTTGACACCGGGCTGAAACTTCCGGCGCGATTCGCGGTCTTCCAGCGTCGTGGGCGAACCGACCCGCCGCTTCCTGGTCCGCAACACGGCACGCCTTGTCCACTTCGCCTCCCGACGCCTCGACGGCACTCGCCGCGCCTGCCGAAACATCATCGTCCCGGCGCACGCCGGATGCCATGGCCGCGGCCCTCGGCCGCGCTTCGTCGCGGCTGTCGCCGCCGCCGACGCCGTGGCGGAGCGTCGCGATTCATGCCGCGGTTTTGATTGCGTGGATCCTGTTGTTCGCATTCGCCTTTTCGTCCGGCGGCCTCCTCGCCTGGTCGGTCGGTGCGGCCTACATCGCCTACGACACCGTGCTGCTCGCGTTCGTCGGCCGGCAGACCTGGCGGCTGCTCGGTCGCCCGGAGGTCGAAGGCGCCGGCCCGCGGCCGTCGCTCGCCGTCATCGTCGCCGCGCACGACGAGGCGACCGTGCTGCCGGCGACGCTCGCCGCGCTCATGGCCCAGAGCGATCCTGCGGACGAGATCATCATTGCCGACGACGGTTCCAGCGACGGTACTGCGGCGCTGCTGACGTCGGTCTACCGCCTTCCAGAGCCGGCCCTCGGTGTCTGCGGGCCACCGGGCGCGATCCACCCTTCCCTGCGCTGGCTGCGCCTGGCGCACGGCGGAAAAGCGCGCGCGCTGAACGCGGCGATTCTGCAGATCGACTCGGAGGTGGTGTTGACGGTCGACGCCGACACCCTCCTCGACGCGGGTGCCCTCGGCGCCGTGCGCAACGCCTTCGGCGCGCAGACTGCGCTGGTCGCGGTGACCGGCGTCATCACGCCGGTCTGCCGGCCGTCGCCCACCGGACGCGTGCTCGAGTGGTTCCAGACCTACGAGTACATCCGCAACTTCCTGTCGCGCTACGCCTGGATGCAGGTCGAGAGCCTGCTGCTGATCTCGGGTGCGTTCGCGGGTTTCAGGCGCCGCCCGGTGATCGAGGTCGGCGGCTTCGATCCGGCCTGCCTGGTCGAGGACTACGAACTCATCCACCGCCTGCGCCGCCATGCCGTCGACCACGGCCTGGACTGGCGCTTTCGCGTTCTCGGTGGGGCGCAGGCGCGCACCGAAGCGCCCGGCAGCATCGGCGCCTTCCTGCGCCAGCGGCGGCGCTGGTTCGGCGGCTTCCTGCAGACGCAGTTCTGGTACCGGGCGATGGTCGGCGACCGCCGCCATGGCTGGCTGGGACGGGCGATGCTGCCCGTCAAGGCGATCGACACGATGCAGCCGCTGTTCGGCCTCACCGCCTTCGGCTTGCTGGTCGTCGATGCAGCGGCCGGCCGGCTCGACGTGCTGCTGCCGGCTGCATCGCTGGTCGGCGCCAAGCTCGCGATCGACCTCGGCTTCCACCTCTGGTCGGTGCACCTCTACCGCTGCTGGGTCGGCGACACGCGCCGTGCCCACCTGGCGGCTTCGCTGCTCGCGGCACTCGTCGAGCCGTTCACCTTCCAGCTGCTCCGCCACCTGGGCGCGGCGCTCGGCTGGGTGGCGTTCCTGAGCGGGACGAACCGTTGGGGCCGGCAGCACCGGGCGGGTTTCGGTCCGGCAGCGCATCCGGGCGGTGCGAAGACGACGCACGGGGAACCGGATTCATAGCTCGGGCGACCGCCGATCGATGGCGCGGTCGAATGGCAGGGCGCTGCACAAAGCGTCGGCGACAACTCGATAACGGCTTGTCGTCCCACTTGACAGCATGCCGTCGGCAAGTATCGTCATTCGACAGGCGCGGAGCTGGGCAAAGAACCGAAGGTTTCCTCGTCTCGAGTCGGGCCCGACCCCGGGCTCATCAACCTTGCCAAGGAGCACACACATGTCCAAGATCACCAACCTGCAGCAACTCTATGTCGACGAACTGAAAGACCTGTGGTCGGCCAATGACCAGATGGTCCGGGCGCTGAAGAAGATCCTGCCGCAGGCGACCAATTCGAAGCTCAAATCGCTGCTCGAATCGTCGCCGCAGGGCGTCGAGAAGCACACGTCGCTGCTGAAGACACTGATCGAGGCTCAGAACGAGTCCGTGTCCAAGGAGCACTGCAAGGGCATGGAAGGCCTGGTCAGCGAAGCCATCAAGCACACCATCGACGACGCGCCGCAAAAAGGTGCCGTGCTCGACGCTGCGATCATTGCCCAGTACCAGCGCATGACGCACTACGGCATCACCGGCTTCGGCACGGTCGCTGCGTTCGCTCGGGCGCTCAAGCTGCAGGACGACAGCGACAAGATCGAATCCGCCGTCAAGGACATGCACCGCGGCGATGACCTGATGAGCGAGATCGCCGAATCGGCAGTCAACGTCCAGGCGGCCGGCGGCTGATCCAAGGGCGGCCCGGCCGCCTCAGGGGGCCGGAAGCCAGGCAAAGGCGGCCGTGCCGATCGCCAGCAGCAAGGCGATGGCCAGCAGCACCGCGGTGTAGATGTCGCTGCCCTGGGCGGCCGCAACCGAGGCGACCCAGCCGGTAAACGATTGCATGACCGCGACGCCGAGGAACATCGCCATCGTGAACAGTGCCAGCGCCCGCCCGACGATCTGCGTCGGGTAGGCGACGCGTACCTCCGAGTACTGCAGCACCATATAGCCCGACAGCATGCCGATGACGACGCTCAGGCCGACGTCTAAGATTACGCTGCGCACCAGGGCCAGGCACACGAACAACACGGCGCCGAAGAGTGTCCAGCCGATCAGCCATGGGCGCCGCCGCCCGTCGCCCGGGTCGAGGCGGCCGAACAGCGTCGGGCTGAGCAGCGACACCGCCGATACGGCGAGCGCCACGTTGCCGCTCTGCACGAGCGTGAAGCCGTGTCGCTCGACCAGCATCGGCACCAGCCACAGCCCACGCAACGAAATGAACGAGGCATAGCAGACGAACGCCAATGCGACGATTCCGGGTGTGTAGGGCAGCCGGAACAGCGCGAGGAAGGTGAGCGCTGCGCGGCCGAGCGACTCGCGCGGTGCCGAGTTCGCGCCGGGCCGCGGCAAGGGCGGTTCGCGCATCTTCAGGGCGATCAGGCACCAGGCCGCGGCCGAACAGCCCGCCAGCACCCAGAAGCCCGCCCGCCAGGACGTCGCCTGGACCCACCAGGCCAGCGGCGTGCCGGTCGCCAGCATGCCGATGCCGCCGAGCCCGAGGACGGCGCCCGACACCGCCGAGAAGCGTGCCGCCGGAAAATGGCGGGCGATGAAGACCGTGCAGCACAAGAACGCCGGCGCACAGCCCACGCCGATCAGCACCTGTCCGGCCAGCAGGGTCAGGAAGTCCGGCGCAACCGCCGAGACCACGGCGCCGATGACGGCCAGCGGAAAGCCGGCCAGTACGGTGCGCCGCACCCCGTGCAGGTCGATGCCGATGCCCACGAACAGCTGCATGCTGCCGAAAGCGAAATGGAACGCCGCGGCGAAGGTGCCGAGCTGCTGGGGCGACAGTTGGAGGTCGGCCTGCAAAGGTGTCGCCAGGACGCCTGCGACCGTCCGGAACGCCTGGCTCAGGGCAAACGCCGTCGTCAGGGTGAGCAGCATGACCCAGAGCCCGGTGGCCGCGGTCCGCGAATTCCGGCTGTCCGTCATCCGCCAAGGGTAACCGCAGCAGGCGCCGGGTCAGCGCCGCCGGCACGTTTACACGGCGCCGGCGGCCGGGACGAAGATCCCGTGAAAGCCCTCATGGACCCGGCAGGGCAAGCGCACCACCGCCACCGGGCCGCGTTCGATGTGCGCGGCATCCAGGACGACGAGGTCCGTCCGGTTCTCGGCGCGCCGGCCGACCATCGTTAGGAGCCAGCCCTCGCCTTCCGGCGCATCGGCGCTGCGCGGCACGAAGCACGGCTCCTCGGGCGCGGAATCGGGCCCGGCGTACCAGAACTTGAGGGCATCCCGGGCC
>CAXTDH010000009.1:0-19631 GCA_964242405.1 uncultured Rhizobacter sp.
GCGGCACGTCGAGCTCGACCCACGCCGCCTGCACCGCGCGGGCGACCGGGCCGCGCAGGCCCTCGATCGTGACGATGCGCTGCGTCGTCTTCAAGGACCCGACCGGCAGCACGCACGACGGCGTCGCCTTGCCGTCGAGGTGCACGGTGCAGGCGCGGCACTGCGCGATCCCGCAGCCGAACTTGGTGCCGCGCAGGTGCAGCAGGTCGCGCAGCGCCCAGAGCAGCGGCATCGACGCCGGCGCCTCGACCACCACCCGCTCGCCGTTCAGCATCAACTCATGGCGTTCGGACATCGATTCGGTTTCCGGAGACAGGCCGCCTGCGGCTTCAGCGCCCGGCCGTAGCCGCCTGCTCGTCCCACACCAGCGGGAAGTACTCACCCTTCGGCCTCGAGCCCAGCACCAGCTCGCTCTCGACGATGCCGACGGCGCGCTGCGAGGCGGCGAACGAAGTGGGCAGGAAGCGCACGTCGTCGCCGAGCCAGCGGGTGGTGATGGCGACCCGGCGGCCATGCGAGCCGCCCCTGTTGCCGTCGGCGCCGTGGAGCGTGCAGGGGTGAATGATGATGGCGTCGCCCGGCTCGCAGTCCCAGGTCAGGATCTTTTCCTCGCCGCGGGCGACCATGGCGTCGAAATCGGGCACGTCGAGGAAGCCGTCCTTGCTGCCGTCGGCCGGCGGCTTGTTGTCGGCCGTGCGGTAGTAGCCGGGGACGGTCTTGTGGCTGCCGTCGATGAACTTGAGCCGGCTGCGGTCGGCATCGGCCGGGGTCATCGCCATCCAGAGCGACGGCAGCTGCATGCCCTTGAAGGTGAAGGCGGCGATGTCGTGGTGCCAGGGCGTGCCGGCGCCGGCGTCGCCCTGCGTCCCCCCGTTGTGGATGAAGGTCAGGTCGAACCAGAAGCGCAGCTGCTCGGTGCCGACGATGCGGGCGATCGGCTCGGCGAGGTCGGGGCGGAGCAGGAAGTCACGCACCACCGGCACGTCGCGCCACATGTAGCGGATCGTCATCCGGCCCTCGGCGCGGCCGAAGGAGAGGTCGCGCTTCGGCGGTTGCGGCTCGTCGGCACGGGCGGCGGTGGCGTCGATGGCATGGAGGATCTTGTCCACCCACTCCGGCTCGATTAGGCCCGGCAGCTTGACGGCGCCGTGTTCCTCGTAGAAGGCCGCCATCGCGTCGATCTCGGCTTCGGTGTATCGCTTGACCATCTACTCGCTCCTGAATGCGCGGCACGCGCCGTTGCGTCCTGCGTGGATTTTCGAGCGCCGATACGCGCCCGGCACTCCGGCAAGCGCCCGATGTCCGTGCAGCGAACAGAGCCGCGGTGCGCCGCAGGGGCCCGGCGCCGGCTGTTCGTGCCGCGGACAAGCGCCCCGGCCGGCGTGCCTCGCCCTGCGGCGGCGCCGATCATCACCGCTTCGCAGCGACGCGCCGAGCGCGCCCATGGGGACCGCATGAACCTGTTCAACGCCTATCGCAAGATGTTCGCCTCCTTCGACACCGAGGAGGAGGTGGTGTGGTGGTATTGCGGCGTCGTGATGTCGCAGCGCGAGGGCGTCGGCGTCGTGCCGCTGACCCAGGCCGAGACGATCATGGTCTACCGGACCCGCGACATCGCCGCCGACACCTTCACCATCGACTGGACCGAGGTCGGCTACTTCCGCGACATCAACACCGGCGAGCGGCTCGAGGGCTGGTTCAATCCCTTCACCGGCTCGACCGAGCCGTATCCGAAGTCGTTCGTCGACGGCCCGGCCACCTTCACCGTCAGGCGGGTCGGCGAAGGCGGCGTCGACATCCGGCTGGTGCAGCACAACGCCCGGATCGACGGCGTGACGCTGCAGGCGAGCGTCAACCCGACCTCGCTCGGCCTGGTGCAGACGGAATCCAAGACCCGCACCTTCCACCGGCCCGACGGCAGCCTCCCCGGCCTCGACTCGGCCGACGCGACCGCAATCGAGACGGTGCTGTCGATCTGGAGCGACCGGGCGGCGGTCGACGACGACGCGCGGCGCAACGTCGCCAGCCACGGCTTCTACAGCAGCGGTTCGGGCAAGGCCGGCGGCAACGGCGGCTCCTGGTCGCAGACCAGGGTGCAGGGCACGATGTACAAGGCGCGGCCGGACCAGCGGGTCAACCCGATCGCCTGGGACCGGCTGCAACGGTTCTACCCCGACTTCTTCAGCGCCGACCGCATCGCACCGAAGTGGGATTGATCGACCGGCCGGCGGGAACCCGCCCTCAGCGGCCGACGGCCAGCCGCTTCCAGTTGGCCGCGTCGTGCCAGTCGCCATGGCCGCTGAACACCGCCGAGCCGGGGTACTCGAAGACCGGCCGGCTCCATTCGGCGCTGCCGTCGGCCAGCGGGTGGCGTGCATAGCGCAGCATCGACTGCGGCTTCGGCAAGTGCGCGCCGACGAGCGAATCCGGCGCCTGGCCGCGCTCGACCCAGGCCTGCAGCGCGCCGAGGTAGTCGATCGCGTCCGGCCCGGTGCCGCCGATGCAGTGCTCCATGCCGGGGACGAGGAACATCCGGAAGAAGCTGCGGGTGGCTCCCTCGCCGCCCATCAGCCGGGTCACGGTCTCGTGGTAGTCGATGAGCGAGGGCACCGGGATCAGCGGGTCGGCCATGCCGCCGACGAGGATCAGCTTGGCCGAACGGGCCTTGAAGCGGCGCAGGTCGGGGTTGGTCGCCGAGTAGATCGCCTCCATCAGCCCGAGGCGGCCGGGGTCGCGCTCGTAGTCGAAATCGTAGACGCCGAACGAGCCCGGCGACTCCCAGAACGCCAGGTAGCGGAAGAACTCGCCGACGATCCAGGCCGGGTCGAGCAGGTGCGCCGGCTCGTCGGTGGTCGAGACGAAGTACTCGAGCCAGGTCAGCTCGCTGCCCGGCAGCAGGCCGCCCGGGTAGAGGCGGCGGCCCTTGGCGTCGCGCACGCCGTCGTAGATCTTGCGGAAGGCGTCGACCTTTTCGTCGCTCAGGCAGGCCACGCCATCGGCGGCCGGGGCGCCCGCCGCGCCGGGCCGGCAGCGCAGGTCGGTGACCGTCCAGCGACACGCCGACGGGTTGCCAATGACGCCGTCGGCGACGCCGTCCTGGCCGTCGCAGGCGGCCAGCGCCGCCGCGTGCACCCGCCGGACGTCGGCCGCGTCGATGATCTTGCGGCCGTCGCGCGCGCTCGCGGCCCGCGTCGTCCAGGCCAGGTGCATCGCCGTGACGCCGGTCTCGTCGAGCGGCGGAGCGATCGAGACGATGCCGTCGAAATCGTCCGGGAAACGCTGCGCCTCGACCATTGCCTGCCGGCCGCCGGTGGAGCAGCCGCGAAAATAGCTGTACTCGGCCGGACGGCCGTAGAAGGCATGCTGGATGACCTTCGCCGCGACGACGGTGACATGGGTCGCGCGGTAGCCGAAGTCGATCACCGCCGGCAGGTTGCCCTGGGCCCAGAGGCCGCCGGTCAGGGGCCGGCCGGTGTGGCCCATGTCGGTGAACGCGACCGCGAAGTTGCGCGCCAGCATGTCCTCACAACCGGCGAGCGAGCGCACGCCGCAGGTGCCGCCGCAGCCCTGCATCATCAGGCGACCGTTCCAGTTCGCGAGCGGCAGGCCGACCTCGAAGCCGACCTGCGGCGCGATCGTGCCGACGACGCGGCAGTAGGCGGGCAGGTTGTCGGTGGCCGGCACGACCGCGGTCGACAGCAGCGAGGTCGGCGCATCCGGGATGTCGAGGAAGTTCTGCTTCATCAGGGCCGCGCAGGCGGCCACTCCGGGCGCGGCCGCGGCAGTGCTCGGCTCGGCAGCCGCGACCGGCCGGGCCAGCAGGTCGACCAGCAGCAGGCAGCAGGCCAGCACGGCGGCGAGCGGCCGGCGCGCGAAGAGGCGGCCGGCACGGCACGCCGGTGCCAGGGTCGAGGCCGCCGGTATCGACGAACGGGACGAACGGGACGAACGGGAAGAACGGGGCGAACGGGAAGAACGGGGCGAACGGGGCGAACGGGAGGGACGGGATGGCGGTGAGGTCGAGTGCACCGCGCCACCGTAAGACGCCGGCGGCCAGCCGCCAACCGAGGGCACCCGACTATCCACCTCGCGAAGACGCTCTGCCCTGTTCGCCGCGCGAACAACCCGCACCGCCCTTTTGAGGCGCCCCGGCCGCCTGGGTAGCGTCGCCACCTCGACAGCGCCGAGTGAGCCTCAAGTGAACCACCCGATCGACACTGAAAACCGTGCCGGCATCGCCCGCATCACCTGCGGCTGGAAGAAGCCGGAGCTGCCGCTGGACGCAGTGCGCCGCTACTGGCGCGACGTGCACAGCCCGGCCATCTCGCGCCGCGACGGCCTCTGGGAATACCGCCACTACCAGTTCGACGCCGTCGACGCCGACCTGTTCGGCGCCCTGCCCGGCATCGACACCGCCTGCCCGCCGCACCAGCAGCTGATGTGGACTTCGGACGTGCGCTACGAGAACGACGCCGCGCTCGCCGCCTTCGGCGTCTCGCCCGACAACACCGTCAAGGCCCATCTGCTGGCCGACATCGACCTCCTCGTCGACCAGAGCACCACCTATAAATCGGTCGGCGACCGGGCAGTCACGCTGGTCGACCGCACCGGCGACCCGACGCCCCAAGGGCCGCCGCGTATGCCGTCGTTCGGCGTCTTCTTGCGCCAGCGGGGCGACGACGAGGCCGCCTTCCACGACCGAGTCCGGGCGCTCGCCGCCCGCTGGGCCGAGGCCGACGGCGTGCTTCGGGTGCGGCTGAGCCTCTTCGAAGCGCCCGACATGGAGGCCGAGAAAAAAGCCGGCTACCCGATCAAGACGCACCCGAAGGAGTTGCAATACCAGGCCTGGATCGACCTGGTGCTGAGCGACCCGGCCCGGGCGCGCGGCCTGCTCGGGCCGGACGACGCGGCGGCGATCGCGACCTTGCACGCCTATCCGGTCGCCGCGCTCTACACCTCGGTCTGGGGTGGCCGGCCGACCATCGTCGGCCTGCGCGGCTACCCGGCCTTCGATGCGATCCGCAGCTTCGATGCGGTCGGCCAGCGCGAGCCGGCGCTGCTCGAATGGATGTACGGGCCGGTGGCGGCGGCGAAATGAGCGCGCCGACCGTCTCCGAGCGGCTCGTCGCCTTTCTGCGCCAGGGGCAGCGGCAAGGCGTGCCCGAGGCGGTGCTGCACGAAGCCCGGCGCCTGGTGCTGAACCAGCTCAAGGCCTCGGTCGGCGCGACCGACCATGCCGCCATCCGCATCCTGCACGAGTGGGCGAACGCCGCGACAGCGCCGGCGGACCAGGCCGCGCACGCGCTCTGGTTCGGCACGCCGGCGAGCCCGGCCGGGGCTTCGATCGTCAACGGCGCGCTCTTCGAGGTGCTCGACTTCCACGACACCTACATCCCGACCTTCATGCACGCCGTCTCGGCCGTGCTGCCGGCGGTGCTGGCGCTCGCCGAGGCGCGCGGCAGCAGCGGCCGGCAGTTCCTGACGGCGCTCGCGCTCGGCCTCGAGGCGGAACTCGCGGTCGCGACTTGTCTGATGCCGAGCGGCTACTACCGCGGCTTCGTGCCGGCCGGGCTGGTCGGCGGCGTCGGCGCGGCGGCTGCCTGCGCGGTGCTCGCCGGGCTCGACGACGAGCGCGCGCGAAACGCGATCGGCCTCGCGATGTGCACCGCCTTCGGCACCTACGAGTCGGTCGGCAGCATGGCGCTCGCCTACATCACCGGCGCGACCGCCCGCTCGGGGCTCACCGCCTTCGAACTCGCCGAGCGCGGGTTCGATGCGCCGCGCACCGCTTTCGAGGGCGAGAAGGGGATGCTCGCGTCGTACTCGAACGAGCCGGCCGAGAAGGTCGACGGCGTGCTCGCGGGCATGGGCGCACCCTGGCGCCTCTTCGGCCAGACCTACAAGACGGTGCCCACCGAGACCATCACGCACGGCCCGGTCGAATGCGTGCTGGCGCTCAAAGCCCGCGCCGCCGGCCGCACCGTGGCGCACATGCGCTTCCGGGTCGAGGCGATCGTCGTCAAGATCGTCAAGGAACGGATGGAGCGCTTCGGCAACCCGTCGAGCGAGCTGACCGCCCGCTTCGACCTCTGCCACTGCGCCGCCGCCGCCTGGGAGCGCGGCCGCTTCACGCTCGCCGAGATGCGCGCGCCGGCCTATACCGACCCCGCGGTGCTCTCGTTGCGGTCCCGCATCGAGCTCGTCGCCGACCCGGCCCGCACGACCTTCGAAGGCGCCGGCCTCGAGATCGGCTACACCGACGGCTCGACCGATTCGGTCGACATCCCCTACTTTCTCGGCACGCCCGGGCGGCCGATGTCCGATACCCAGCTCGCCGACGTGTTCCGGGCCAGCGCCGCCGGCCTGCTGCCGGCGGGCCGCGACGAGCAGATCCTCGACGCCGTCTGGTCGCTCGCAGATGCGCCCGACGTGCGCCGGCTGGTCGGGCTCTGCACGCTCGGCCCTGTCGCCCTATCCTGAACCGGAACCGCACCATGCCCACCGTCAACCTGCCGAACGGCGCCACGCTCTGGTACAAGACCACCGGCGAGGGCGCGCCGGTGCTGCACATCCACGGCTCGGCCTTCGGCCACCGCAACTTCGAGAAGATGACGCCGCCGATGGCCGGGCACTTCCAGGTGATCGACTTCGACCTGCCGGGTTACGGCGAGAGCCACGGCGGCCCGCCGATGCGCTCGATGGCCGACATCGCCGACCAGGTGCATGCGTTGATCGCGGCGCTCGGCTTCGCGAAGCTGCACATCCACGGCACCTCGTTCGGCGCGATGATCGGCCTGACGCTCGCGGCCCGGCATCCGGAGGTCGTCGACAAGCTGGTGCTCAGCTGCTTTCTCGCCCGCTACGACAACGCCGCGCGGATGATGCGCAGCACCTGGAAGCGCTGCGCCCGTGACAGCGGCATGGCGGCCGTCGCCGACATCACCTCGGTCGCCGGCTTCGCCCGCGGCTTCTATGACCGGCCGGGCGCCGAGGCGCAGCTCGAATCGATGCGCGAGGCCTTCAGCCACACCACCGCCGATGCCTTCATCGCCGGCACCGAGACGATCGAGAAGACCGACCTGAGCCCGCTGGTGCCGCAGGTGCAGTCCCCGGTGCTGCTGCTCGCCGGCCAGGAAGACAACATGACGCCGTTCGCCCCCGCCGCCAGCGGCGTCGGCTTCGTCCACATCGAAAAGCTGTTTGCCCGCTGCGAGATGACGGTGCTCCCCGACTGCGGGCACTACCTCGTGATCGAGCAGCCGGAGGCGGCGACCGCACGGATCGTCGAATTCCTCGGCCGCGGCTGAACGGCCGGCACCTCGGCCGCGGCTGAACGCCCCGGAGCGCGCCGGATCGGCGCCGCGGCAGAGCCGCTATCCGCCTGTTGAACGAAGCCGGCACGCCCGGCTGGGCGCGGCCCCGGGCGCGCCTACATTGCCGGTCTTGAGCGAATTGCATCGAGGCGCCACGACCATGAACGACACCCAGAATCTGATGATCCCCGGACCCGCCGGCCGGCTTTCGGTGCGCACCAAGGGCCTCGCGGCGCGCCCGGCGCGGACGGTGATCCTGGTGCAGGGCGCGAACATGTCGGGGCAGATGGGTTACGACTTTTCCTTCCCCGGCGGCACCGATTACTCGATGATGGACGCCTTCGTCGCGGCCGGGTTCGGCGCCGTCACCTTCTCGGTGCGCGGCTATGCGCTCTCGGCGTTGAACGGCGAGCCGTTCAGCGTCCAGACCGAGCAGGCGATCGAGGACCTGGCGGCGGTGGTCGACTGGGTGCGGTCGCAGGGGCACGAGCGACCGGACCTGCTCGGCTGGTCCTGGGGCGGGCGCATCACCGGCCGCTATGTCGAGACCGAGTCGGCCAAGATCGGCCGGCTGGTGATGCTCGACCCGGCGATCGGCGGCGGCAACAAGATCCTGCCGGCACCGACCGACGAATGGTGGTCCAACACCCATGCCTATTTCTACGACCGGCTGGAGAAGGAGCTGATGGACGTCGCGGCGCTGAACGCCCTCGGCCAGCGCATGGAAGCCGAGGAGCCGCGGTCGCCGAACGGCATCCGCCTGGAAAACGCCAACGGCAGCAAGGCGGTCGACCCGTCGAAGGTGACCTGCCCGACCATGATGCTCTACGGCAGCCTGGCCGGCCGGCAGAACTACATGCAGGGCGGCTGGGACCGCCTCGAGTTCTTCGAGGCGCTCGCGACCGAGGACAAGGCCTTCGCGCTGATCCCGGGTGGCGGCGACTACGCGCACCTGCAGAACCCACGCGCCCGCATCTTCCAGGCGTCGATCGACTTCCTGCGCGCCGGCTGAGCTGGCGCGGCGCTCGGGCTTGCAGGCGAAGCGGACGTGGGCGTCGTCCCGAAACGTCCGGAACAGGAACCCACACGATGACCTCGACGGCCACCACCTCGCTCGGCGACGACTACCTGCGCGCCGGCTTCGGCGCGACCCTGCCCTTCGGCGAGCGCCCGGCGCTGCTCGTCGTCGATGTCGTGCGCGCCTACGTGGACCCCACGAGCCCGCTCTATGCCGCCGGCTTCGTGGAAGCACTGGCGCCGAACCGACGCCTCGTCGCCGCGGCGCGTGCGTCGGGCGTGCCGGTGATCTTCACCCGGGTCGCCTACGACGCCCGGGGTCGCGACGGCGGCCTCTTCTTTCGCAAGGTGCCGGCGCTGCGCAGCTTCCTGCCGGGGTCGCCGCTCGGCGAGTTCGTCGAGGGCCTGGCACCGCTCGCCGACGAGACCGTCGTCACCAAGCAGTACGCGTCGGCGTTCTTCGGGACGTCGCTCGCTTCGACACTGCAGGCGAGCGGCATCGACACGCTGCTGATCACCGGCTTCTCGACCTCGGGTTGCGTGCGGGCGTCGACCCTCGACGCGCTGCAGCACGGCTTCGCCCCTTTCGTCGTCCGCGAAGCGTGCGGCGAGCGCGATGCCCGCCCGCACGAGGCCAATCTGTTCGACCTGCAAGCGAAGTACGCCGAGGTCATCGACGAGGCGCGGGCCCTCGCCGAACTCGCGAAGCGCGGCGCCGGCCTGGGCAAGACCGCAGAAGCGGAGAAATCAGCGGTCCAGCAGCAGCCTGCGCGGCTCGCGGGCGCTCAGGCGGCGACCGCCACCTCGGCTTCGACGGGCCCCGAAAGCGCCTCCAGCCGGTTGCCGATCGACGCGCCCGCCTCCTTCAAGGCCGGCGCGTAACGGCGCACCGCTTCGCTCATCGGCATGGCCGTGGCGAAGTAGCTGAGCGTCAGGGTGCCGGCGACGAGGCCGTGCTCGAGGATCGGCACGGCGATCGACGAGGTCTTGCCGGGATTGAGCGTGCAGGTGGTGCGGTCGTGGGTGGCGTAGCCGTCGGCCTGGATCCGGCGCGTCAAGACCCCGGAGCGGAACATCTCGATCGTCGCGCGGTTCGCAGCCACCGCCTCGATGCCGTTCAGCACGCACGTCCGGGTCTCCTCGCCCACGAACGCGAGGTGCACCAGGCCGGAGGCGACATCGAGCATCGGGAAGGTGTAGCCGGGATAGTAGTTGTTGAAGGCGAGCGACGTCATCGTATAAGTCGAGTCGCGAACCATCATCTGCGCACCCGCCGCCGTGCTGATCGTGCACGGCCAGCCGTGCTCGCGGGTCAGTGCGATCAGCAGCGGCCGCGCCGCCTTGAGCAGGTCGCCATGCTGGTGGCTGCCGACGGCGAGCGTCTGCACCAGACTCGTCGCCCGGTACAGCTTGCGAACCGGTTCACATTCGATCATGCCCTCGTGCATCAGCGTCTGGACGATCCGGATGGTCGTCGGGTAAGGCAGCGAAATCGCCTTGGCGATCTCCATCAGCGAGACCGGCCCGCGGCGGTTGATGAACTGCAGCATCGCCAGACAGCGGCTGATCGAACGGACAGGGACGCCTTTTTCCATATCGGCCTCCGACGCGGAAGTGGCTCCGTTGGCTGGCCCGAACGGCCAGGAAACGGTGAGGCGCGGTTTCGAAGCCGCTTCGCCACGCCAACATCGTACCGCCGTCCGGCGCCGCCGTTCGCAAGAAGACGCGAGCGCCGACGCCCTGCACCACCATCAGCCGACGTTCTTCCAGGCCGGCGGCCGCCTCTCGCGGTAGGCGGTGTAGCCCTCGCGGCCATGGCTTTCGGTGCGCAGGTAGTGCATGAAGTTCTGCAACTCCATCTCGACACCTTCGCGCAGGCCGAGGTCGCGGCCCTTCTGGAAGACGCGCTTGCTCGCAGCGATCACGGCCGGCGGCTTGTCGGTGATCGACTTCGCGAAGCCGACCGCCTCGGCGAGCAGGCGCTCGCGCGGCACCGATTTGAGCGCCAGACCGGCGGCGACGGCCTCCGCGCCGATGTACCAGCGCGAGGTCCAGATCATCTCCTTCGCCCGCTGCTCGCCGACACGCCGCGCGAGCCGCAAGGTCGCCGCGGCCGGCAGCACGCCCGAGTCGGTGTGCGCGTCGCCGTAGCGCGCATCGTCGGCGACGATGACGAAGTCGCAGCCCATCGAGAACTCGAAGCCGCCGGCGCGCGTCAGGCCGTTGATCGCGGCGATGGTCGTGAACGGCAGCGCCTCGAGCCGGGTGATGATGCCGTCGACGCGGCGCACCACCTGCTCGAAATAATCGAGATCGGCGAACGCACGGTCGAGCAGGTCGAGGTCGAGACCGACGCAGAAGGCCTTGTCGCCGGCGCCTGTCAGGATCAGGGCGCGGGCGTCGTCACCGGCTTCCAGTTCGCTCAGCACCGCTTCGAGCTCGTCGAGGCGCGCTTCGCCGATCGCGTTCAGGCGCTTCGGCGTGTTGAAGGTGACGATGCCGATCCCGTCGCTCTTCTCGTAGATGTGCCTTAGCAATCCCATTGTCAGGCCGCTTGCCTCAGCAGCGGTGGCGGCCACTTCGGTGCAGCAAGCCCGGTCTCCTCGAGGCAGCGGGCGCGCAGGGTCTCGATGTCGGCGCCGCGGTCGAATACCTGGAGCGGCGCCCGGCGCGCGCGCATCGCGTCGCGCTTCGCTTCGGTGGCCGCGGTGTCGACCGCGCCGTCGGCATCGGCGACGACACCGAAGCGCAGCGCGCCTTCGGCCGTGACCAGCCCGCGGCGGATCTCGAGCCCGACGAGCGCCGGGTCGCGCACCAGCGGGTCGCCCCAGCCGCCCGCGCCCCAGGTCACGAAGTGCAGCACGTCGCCTTCGTGAACCACGATGTCGTCGCACTTCGCCGGCAGTGCCTCGGATGTCCCGTCGGCCCGGTCGATGCGCTTCCACGAGCGCTCGGCCGGCTCGCCGCCGTTGACGCCCCAGGGCGGAAGGAACCAGCGGTCGTCGTGGATCGAGATCCGGCCGGTCTCGGTGAAGCGGTAGGTCATGTGGATGCCGTTGCCGCCGCGGAACTGGCCGGCGCCGCCCGAATCGGCGACCGTCTCGTAGCGCTCGATCACCATCGGGAAGTAGCGCTCGAGGAATTCGTTCGGCACGTTCGTGAAGCCGGGAAACAGCGAGTGCCCGTCGGGTCCGTCGCCGAACGGCCGGCCGGGGATGCCGCCGAAACCGATCTGGAAGAGCTGGAACCATTCGCCCTTCTGGTCGCCTTTTTGATGCGTACCCGAAAACATCAGGTGCGGCGACGACGAGAAGCCCGCCGCGCACAGGAACTCGGGCGACTTCTGGCCGAGCAGCGCGCCGAGCACGTCGAAGATGCGGCCGAGCGCGTGGGTGCGGCAGGAAAGCGCCGCCGGGAACTTGGGCTTGAGCAGCGAGCCTTCCGGGATCCGCACCTCGACCAGATCGTAGAACCCGTCGTTGAACAGGATCTGCGGGTCGAAGACCATGATCATGTAGATGCCGAAGAACATCTTGAACATGTTCTCGTTCAGGTAGAAGTTGATCGACGACGGCGACTGCGCGTCGGTGCCCTCGAAGTCGAGCACGACCTTTTCGCCGCTTGGCCCGGTTTCCCGCCACATCGTGCACTTGATCTTGTACGGGCCGTAGCCGCTGCCGTCGTCGCAGAGGTAGTCCTCGAACGACACCTTGGCCTCGCCGATCTGGGCGCCGATCAAGTGCTTCATCGCCCGGTGGTTGCGCTCGAGCAGCGCCTGCAGGGCCGAGTCGAATTCGGCATCGCCGAAGCGCTGGCACATCTCCTCGATGCGCCGGGTCGCGACGCGGCAGGCGGCGACGAGCGCGTGCAGATCGGCCTTGAACCACTCCGACATGCGCGACTGGTTGGCCGCGATCTTGACGATGTCGGACTGCAACCGGCCCTTGCGGTAGAGCTTTACCGGCGGCAGCCGAAAGCCTTCCTCGAAGATGCTGCCGGCATTCGTCGGGAGCGACCCCGGCACCTTGCCGCCGACGTCGGTCATGTGGCCGAACATCGCCGCCCAGGCGATCAAGCCGCCCTTGCGGAAGACCGGCATGATGACCAGCACGTCGTTCAGGTGGCTGATCGACCCTTCGACCGAGTACGGGTCGTTGAGGAGGATGACGTCGCCCTCCTCGATCGTGTCGTCGTAGTTGCGCAGAAAGCCGTCGAGGAAGGAACCGAACTGGCCCACGACCATTCGGCCCTGGCGGTCGGCGATCATCGGGAAGGCGTCGCCCTGTTCGCGGATGCCGGGCGAGAGCGCGGTGCGAAAGAGCGTCGCGTCCATCTCGACGCGGGCGTTGCGGAGGGCATTCTCGATGATGTCGAGGGTGACCGGGTCGACGGTCGCACTGCCGAGCGCGGAGCTTCGGGTTTCGATGATGCGGGCGGGCATGGTGTTCGTTCCTTCGGGCTCCTGGCCGCGAGGCGCCGGGCGGGTTGATGAGGATGTTGCCGAAAGCGTCGACCACACCGGCGCAGTCGCCGAGGATCACGGTCGTCGAATCCATCTCGCAGACGATCGCCGGGCCGGGAATCCGGTCGCCGGCGCGCAGCCTGGAGCGCTCGTAGATGGCACCCGGCCGAAAGGCGCCGTCGAACCACATCTCGTGGTCGCGTAGCTTGGCCGCATGCGGCGAGCCGTCGCCGCGTTCGAGCTCCCGCGCCGGCAGGTCGAGCGGCTTGCCGAGCGCGATGGCACGCAGGTGGACGAGCTCGGTCTCGGTGTCCATGCTGAAGGTGAAGAGCCGGCGGTGGGCGTCGTGGAAGGCGTCGACCAGGAGCTGAAGGCCGCCCGGCTTCTCGAAGTCGGCCATCGCGACAGGGATCGGCACCTCGAAGGCCTGGCCCGAATAGCGCAGGTCGGCCTCGAAGCGGATCTCGAGGTCGGCCGCCGCCACGCCGTCGGCGACGAGCGCGTCGCGGACCTGGTCGCGCATCAGCTTCAAGACTTCGACGACGTCGGGCTCGTTGCTCCTGGAGACGAGCTTTGAGAACGAGCGCGCCGTCTCGCTGCGCATCCGCGTCGTCGCGTCGCCGAGCGCGCAGAGCACGCCCGGCGAGACCGGCGAGACGGCCGGCCACGAGCCCATCAGCTTCGCGACCGCGTTGACGTGCAGGGGGCCGGCGCCGCCGAAGCCCATCAAGGCGAAGTCGCGCGGGTCGTAGCCTTGCTGAACCGAGATCATGCGGAGCGCGCCGAACATGTTCTCGTTGACGATGTCGATGATGCCGCGGGCGGCTTCGAACAAGGTCACACCCATCTGGTCGGCGACCGCCTGCACGGCAGTGCGCGCGGCGGCTCGGTCCAGTTTGAAGGTGCCGCCGAGCAGGTTCTCGGGCAGGTAGCCGAGGACGACGTTGGCGTCGGTCACCGTCGCCTGTGTGCCGCCGCGGCTGTAGGCGACCGGCCCGGGCACCGCGCCGGCCGACTCCGGCCCGACGCGCAGCGCCTTGGTCAGCGCCGGGATCTTCGCGATCGAGCCGCCGCCGGCGCCGACCGTCTTCACGTCGAGCGCCGAGACGCGGACCGTCAGGTGGCCGACGTCGGTCGTGCGCACCAGGCGCGGCTCGCCGTTCTCGATCAGCGCGACGTCGGTCGAGGTGCCGCCGACGTCGAGGGTCAGGATGTTCTTCAGCCCCGCCGCCTTCGCGACCCAGAGCGCCCCGGCGACGCCGCCGGCCGGCCCCGACATCAGCAGCGACACCGGCTGCTGCTCGGCCGCTTCCGAGGACATCAGTCCGCCGTCGGAACGCAGCAGCGCGATCCGGCCGCGCATGCCGAGGTCGCGAAGGCGCTGGCGCAGGTTGGCGACGTAGCGGCCGACGACAGGGCGCACCGCGGCGTTGGCGACGGTCGTCAGCGTGCGCTCGTACTCCTGCATCTCGGGCAGCACGACGTGCGAGAGCGAGACCGGCACGTCGGGCATCACTTCAGCGGCGATCTTCGCCACGCGTTCCTCGTGCCGGCCGTCGACGTAGGCATTCATCAGCGAGACGGTCAGCGCCTCGACGCCCTGGCGCTGCAGCGTCTGCAATTGGGTACGGATGTCGGCGTCGTCGACCGGGCGGACTTCCCGGCCCTGCGCGTCGAGACGGCCCTTGATCTCGACCGTGTCCTCGAGACGCGCCATCGGCTCGGGCTTGGGCCAGATGATCCATGCGGCGAGGCCACCGGGCACCAGCGAGCGGGCGATCTGCATCATCTGCCGGTAGCCCTCGGTGACGACAAGGCCGACGCGCGCGCCCTTGCCCTCGAGCACTGCGTTGGTCGCGACCGTCGTGCCGTGCAGGAAGACGTCGATCTGTGCCGGCTCGATCCCGGCGAGGCCGCAGATCGCCTTGACGCCGACGATCACGCCTTCGGACTGATCGTGCGGCGTCGACGGCGTCTTGAAGCGCCAGAAGCGCCCGTTCGCATCGTCGAACAGCAGGAGATCGGTGAACGTACCGCCCACATCCACACCCAATCGATAGGCCATTTGAGTCCCGCTCCGGAGCACGCTTGGAAGGGTGCATTCTGGGAAGCCGGCCGGGCCTGCTCAAATGCACACTGTGCTCTATCCGGTAGATGAACTGCCGATCGAGGGGCTGGCCGATGGCCACGGGCCAAACGCCCACCCGCTGCGGCTGCGCCTCAAAATCCAACAAGAAAAAACGGGTCAGCGCCTTTCAGCGCTAACCCGTTGTTTTGATGTGGCGGAGTGGACGGGACTCGAACCCGCGACCCCCGGCGTGACAGGCCGGTATTCTAACCAACTGAACTACCACTCCAAAGTGGCTTCCGCCGCGTTCGCACGCGCCGCAAGTGCCACAGCAACTTGGCGTCCCCTAGGGGATTCGAACCCCTGTAGCCACCGTGAAAGGGTGGTGTCCTAGGCCTCTAGACGAAGGGGACAAGAACTTCCCTTGACACGCGCCGCCGACCTGGCCTTTGGTGGAGGTAAGCGGGATCGAACCGCTGACCTCTTGCATGCCATGCAAGCGCTCTCCCAGCTGAGCTATACCCCCGTGACGATCACGGGTCGAATCAAAACCCGTCAATCGACGCCCGGTCAAGCCGTCGCAGTATCAAGCAAGACCATGATTATAGACAGCATTTCCGCCCTCGGCCAAACGCGCCGCGACCGTTGCCCTGTCGAACAGCTCGAGCACGGCATCGAGCGACGGTGTCTGCGCACGTCCGCAAACCAGCACCCTGACCGCCGGCGCGAGTTGCGGCATCTTGAGCCCCTGCTCCGCCAGCGTCTGCTTGATGACGGCGGCGATCGCAGGCCGCGTCCACTCGCTCGCGGACGCCAGCCGCGTGCTGAGTGTCGCGATGGCCGGCGCCACCTCGGGCGTGAGGTGGGCCGCCAAGTCCTCGGCACTCGGTGCCACCGGCGCGTGGTACATCGCCACCCAGTCGGCCAACTGGGCGGTGGTGGCGCAACGGTCTTTGAAGAGCGCACATTGCCGGCCGAACAATTCGTTTGCCGACGCCTCTATTGCACGATGCCTCAATTGCTCGGACACCAAACCGGCGAGTCGCTGCTCCGGCAATTCCTTCAGGTAGTGCGCATTCACCCAGTCGAGCTTGGCCGCATCCCATTGCGCCGGGCTCTTCGAGAGATGCGAGCCATCGAACCACGCCACCATTTGCTCGCGGCTGAACAGTTCTTCGTCACCATGGCTCCAGCCGAGGCGTGACAGGTAATTCAGCATCGCCTCCGGCAGGTAGCCGGCCTCCTCGTAGGCGGTGACGCTGACGGCGCCACGGCGTTTCGACAGCTTCTGCCCGTCCGGGCCGAGGATCACCGGCAGGTGGCCGAAGAGCGGCAGCGGCGCGCCCAGGGCATGGAAGAGGTTGATTTGCCAGGGCGTGTTGTTGACGTGCTCGTCACCGCGGAAAACGTGGCTGATGGCCATGTCGCTATCGTCGACGACGACCGCGAAGTTATAGGTCGGCACTCCGTCGGCACGGGCGATGATCAGGTCGTCGATCTCACGGTTCGAGATGGTGATCGGGCCCTTGACGAGGTCGTTCCAGGTGACGTCGCCGTCGACCGGGTTACAGAACCGGATCACCGGCGACACGTCGGCCGGCGGGGGCGGCAGCAGCTTGCCCGGCGCCGGGCGCCAACGGCCGTCGTAGTGCGTCTTCTCGCCGCGCTCGCGCTGGGCCTCGCGCATCGCCTCGAGTTCGGCCGGCGTGCACCAGCAGCGGTAGGCCGTGCCGGCGGCCAGCATGTCGTCGATGACGGCCCGGTAGCGGTCGAGCCGCTGCATCTGGTAGATCGGCCCCTCGTCGAAATCCAGGCCCAGCCAGCGCATGGCGGCCAGGATCTGATCGACCGAATCCTGCGTCGAGCGGGCGACGTCGGTATCCTCGATGCGCAGCACGAAGGCGCCGCCGTGATGGCGCGCGAAAGCCCAGGAATAGAGTGCGGTGCGGGCGGTGCCGAGGTGCAGATAGCCGGTCGGCGACGGCGCGATCCGGGTGCGCACCGGGCGCGGGGCGGTCGTCGTGACGGTCATGAGGCCAGCGAGCCGAGGCCGCGTTGCAAATCGGCCTGGATGTCGGCGACGTGTTCCAGCCCGACCGCCAGTCGGATCAAACCCTGGCCGATGCCAGCAGCGCGCCGCTGCTCTTCGGCGAGCCGGCCGTGCGAGGTGGTCGCGGGGTGGGTGATGATGCTCTTGGTGTCCCCGAGGTTGGTCGCGATGCTGATCACCCGCGTGCTGTCGATGACGTGAAACGCGTTCGCCCGGGCGGTGACCGGGTCGTCGCCGACCACATCGAAGGACACCACCGCCCCGCCCTGCCCCGATTGCTGTCGCATGGCGAGCGCGTGTTGCGGATGGGAGGCGAGGCCCGGATAGTGCACCCGCCTGACCATCGGCTGCGCCTCCAGCCAGGTCGCGATCGCCAGCGCATGGGCCGACTGGGCCTGCATGCGGATGCCGAGCGTCTCCATGCCCTTCATCACCACCCAGGCGTTGAAGGGTGCGAGCGCCATGCCGGCCGTGCGCACGACAGGCGCGAACACGTCGACGATCAATCGTGACGGCCCGCAGATCGCGCCCGCCATGACCCTGCCCTGGCCATCCAGGTACTTGGTGCCGGAATGGATGATCAGGTCGGCGCCCAGCTCGGCCGGCCGCTGCAGGGCCGGCGAACAGAAGCAGTTGTCGACCGCCAGCAACGCGCCACCACCGTGCGCCAGTTCGGCGAGCGCGGCGATGTCGCAGACCTCGGTCAGCGGATTGGTCGGCGTCTCGGCGAACAGCAGCCGGGTCGTCGGCCGCATCGCCGCACGCCACTCGGCGATGTCGGTCTGCGAGACGAAGCTCGTCTCGACGCCGAATTTCGCGAACTCCTTGCCGAAGAGGCCGAGCGTCGAGCCGAACATCGAGCGCGAGCAGACGACGTGGTCGCCCATCTTGAGCAGGCCCATGCCCATCAGGAGGATCGCACCCATGCCGGTCGCCGCACCGATCGCCGCCTCGGTGCCTTCGAGCGCCGCGAGGCGCCGCTCGAAGCTCGCGACGGTCGGGTTGGCGGTGCGGGCGTAGGTGAAGCCCTCTTCGGCCCCCGAAAAGCGCCGGGCCGAGGTCTCGGCGTCGGGCTGGACGAAGCCGCTCGTCAGGAACAGAGCTTCGGAGTGCTCGCCGTGCTGGCTGCGCGGCAGGGCGGTGTGAACGGCCAGCGTGTCGCGGTGCAGGCCGTCGGGCAGTGTCTTGCGGCTCTCGTTCATGCGGGTGCTTTCATGCCGGCGCCTTCAGGCGGATGCTGTCCATGCCAGTTGTTCCATGCGGGTGCTTCCAATGCAGGTGCTTCTATTCAGATGTTCCTCATGCAGCGCCTTCGAGTGCGGCATTCGGCAACGCCAGCCGCGACGAATCGGTCTCGGTCTCTTCGATCCGCGGCCTGCCGCCGTGCAGCCGCAGGATGGCCGCGACGTCGATGTCGCCGGTGACGTAGCAGCCATCGAAGCACGAGGCCTCGAAGCCATGGATCTCCGGGTTCAGCGCCCCCACCACCCGCTTCATGGCATCGACATCCTGGTAGATCAACGCATCGGCGCCAATGTACTGGCGGATCTCCTCGTTAGTGCGGTCATGGGCGATCAGCTCCTCGCTCGTCGGCATGTCGATGCCGTAGACGTTCGGGAACCGCACCGGCGGCGCGGCAGATGCCATGTAGACCTTCTTCGCACCGGCCTCGCGCGCCATCTGCACGATCTCCTTCGAGGTGTTGCCGCGCACGATCGAATCGTCGACCAGCAGCACGTTGCGGCCCTTGAACTCGACGCCGATGGCGTTTAGCTTTTGCCGCACCGACTTCTTGCGCACGCCCTGCCCCGGCATGATGAAGGTCCGGCCGACATAGCGGTTCTTGACGAAACCTTCGCGGTACGGCTTGCCGATGCGCTGTGCGAGCTGCATGGCCGAAGGCCGGCTCGACTCGGGAATCGGCATCACCACATCGATCTCGTTCGGCCGGATCGTCGAGATGAGGCGCTGGGCGAGCGTCTCGCCCAGGTTGAGCCGGGCCTGGTAGACGGAGATGCCGTCCATCACCGAATCGGGGCGGGCGAGGTAGACGTACTCGAACATGCACGGGTGCAGGCTGGGCGCTTCGGCGCATTGCCGGGCGTGGACGATGCCCTCCAGGTCGATGAACAGCGCCTCGCCCGGCGCCACGTCACGGATCACCCGATGCGCGGTGCCCTCGATCGCGACCGATTCGCTCGCGACCATCACTTCCGGCCCGTCGGCGCCCTCGCCCTCGCCGAAGCAGAGCGGCCGGATGCCGAACGGGTCACGAAAGGCGAGCAGCCCATAGCCGGCGATCAGCGCCACCACGGCGTAGGAACCCTTCAGGCGCTTGTGCACCGCCGCCACCGCCGTGAACACCTGCTCGGGCCGCAACGGCTGGCTGTGCGCCACGGCCGACAGCTCATGGGCCAGCACGTTGATCAGCACCTCGGTGTCGCTGGTGGTGTTGATGTGGCGCCGGGCGACGGCGATCAGCTCCTCCTTCAGCGCCAGCGCGTTCGTCAGGTTGCCGTTGTGAACGAGCACGATGCCGAACGGCGCGTTGACGTAGAACGGCTGCGCCTCCTCCTCGCTGTAGGCATTCCCGGCGGTCGGGTAGCGCACCTGGCCGAGGCCGACGGTGCCCGGCAGGCCGCGCATGTTGCGCGTCCGGAACACGTCGCGCACCATGCCGCGGGCCTTGTGCATGAAGCACTTGGTGCCCTGCATCGTGAC
>CAXTDH010000010.1:0-17680 GCA_964242405.1 uncultured Rhizobacter sp.
GCCTTGCTGAGTACGCCCGGCGTCACGTTTTCGGCCACCGACCTCTCCCGGGTGACGCTGCGCATCGGCACCTACAAAGGCAACTGGCGGGCGCTGCTGGTGGCTGCACAGCTCACCGACACGCCCTACACGCTCGACTGGCGCGAGCTGAACAACGGCGTGCTGCACATCGAGGCGATCAACGGCGACGCGCTCGACCTGGGCTCGGGCAGCGAGATCCCGGCCGTTTTCGCGGCCCGCCGAAAGGCCGACGTGCGCTTCATCGCGGTCATCCGTGAAGACCTCAACAACCAGGTCACGCTGGCCCGAAACAACGCGCCGATCCGAACGATCGGCGACCTGAAGGGCAAGCGGGTCGGCTACGTGCGCGCCACCACGGCGCACTATTTCCTGCAGAAGCAACTGGCGGAAGCGGGGCTGTCGTTCCAGGACATCGACGCCGTCAACCTGACGCCGGCCGATGGCCTCTCGGCCTTCGACCGCGGCGACCTCGACGCCTGGGCGATCTACGGCTACAACGGTCAGATCGCCCGGACCCGCTACGGCGCCCGCGTCATCAAGACCGGCAAAGGTTATCTGTCGGGCAACTTCCCGGTCTATGCGAATCCCCGGGCGATCGTCGACCCGCTGCGCCGGGTGGCCATCACCGATTACCTCCTGCGGTTGCGCAGGGCCTATGGTTGGGCCAACCGGAACTACCTTGCCTACGCACGCGCCCAGTCGGCCGAGACGCGCGTGCCGGTGGGCGACCTGATCGAGCTCTTCAACGACCGCAGCGACGACTATGCGCTGCGCGCCGTCGATG
Source organism: uncultured Rhizobacter sp. (assembly GCA_964242405.1). Classification (GTDB taxonomy): domain Bacteria; phylum Pseudomonadota; class Gammaproteobacteria; order Burkholderiales; family Burkholderiaceae_C; genus LMDS01. Next base: position 806 of record CAXTDH010000010.1, read on the forward strand.
CCCGCGTGATCAGCGGTCACCAGGACGTGGCCGACACCTTCAACAGAATCGGCGTGCTCGACGGCCCGGCCGACGTCGCCCCGCTCTGGGACCGCAGCTTCGACGCCGCGTTGCGGGTCGGGGCCGGCAACCCGGCCTGATCAGTACGGCCTACTTTTTCACCCAGAAACCACCTCATGTCTGCCCCTCTGTTTCCGACCCGCCGACGCGTCTTGTCCATCGGTGCTGCCGCGGCCGCCGCGCTGGCCGCCAGCACGCCCTCGTTCGCCCAGGCACCGACCCAGGTGCTGCGGGTCGGCCATCAAAAGGGATGGTTGTCGATCCTGAAGGGGCGCGGCACGCTTGAGCAGCGCCTGATTTCGCCACGCGCAGCCCCGAGGTGCTGAGAATCGCCATCGACGAAATCAACGCGATCGATACCTGGGCCTCGAAGAACAAGCCCGCCGCCGCTGCCGAACTCGCGACGGTGCTCGGGCTCGACCGCGCGATCACCGAGCTCTACCTGAGCCGCGCGGAATTCGGCACGGCGCCGATCAGCCGCGACATCCTCGCCGAGCAGCAGGCGATCGCCGACACCTTCTTCGATCTGAAGTTGATTCCGAAGAAGCTCAATCTACTGCACGCGGCGCCCGTCAATTTGGGTTGATGCGGCGGCGGTTCGTCACGGTGCGTCGTCGCCGCTGCTCACGCCAGCAACTCCGGTTCGGCCGCGACCAGGCCTTGCCACAGCGAGTCGAACGAACGCGCCGCGCCGTCCGGGCCGCTGATCTGCGTGTGCGTCAACGCGGCCTGGTCATGCGGAATCGGCTGCGGCGTACCGGCGGCCTCGGCGAGCAGCTGCGCATGGCAGGCGTTGTCGAGGGCGATGTACCACCAGGCGGCCGCCTCGACCGACGGCCCTGCGGTCAAAATGCCGTGGTTCTTCAAAATCACGGCTTTCTGGGCGCCCAGCGCCTGGGCGATCTGGGCACCTTCGCTGGTCTCGTAGACGACGCCGCCGAAGTCCTCGAACAGGCCGTGATCCTGGTAGAAGGCGCAGGCGTCCTGGGTCAGCGGGGCCAGCTTGCGGCCGAGCGTCGACCAGGCCTTGCCGTAGGTGGAATGGGTGTGCGCCGCAGCGACGATATCGGGCCGCGCCTCGTGCAGCGCCGCATGGATCGCGAACGCGGCGCGGTTGAGCGGCGCGTCGCCGATCACGATCTCGCCCTGCGCATTGACGAGCAGCAGGTCGGAGACCCGGATGCGCGAAAAGTGCAGGCCGAAGGGGTTGACCCAGAAGTGATCGGCGAGCTCCGGGTCGCGTGCCGTGATGTGGCCGGCCAGCCCCTGATCGAAGCCACGTTGCGCGAACAGGCGGAAGGCCCCGGCGAGCCGCTCCTGGCGATGACGACGTTCCTCGGCCAGGCTGCGCTGCGGGGCGGGCTCGTCCCACCAGTCGCGGCGCACAGGGGTCGGGTTGAGCTTCAAGCCGCTCGCCGTGACGGCGAGCGGCGCGGAAGATACGAGGGCGTTCATGGGGCGGTCCTCCTCAGGCGGCTTCGAGCGCCGTATTCTGCGCCCGGCCGGTGAGCCGCTCGGCCACCAGTGCCCGGGTGAGCGGAATCAACTCGCGGCCGTAGTCGAGCACATCCTCGACCGGATCGAAACCGCGAATCAGGAAGGTCGTGACGCCGAGCGCGTGGTAATCGAGGAAGGCCTCGGCGACCTGCTCCGGCGTGCCGACCAGCGCGGTCGTGTTGGAGCGGCCGCCGGTTTCCTGGGCGATCGCCGTCCAGAGGCGCTTGTCGACACGTGAGCCCTTCTTCGCTGCTGCGAGCAGGCGTTGCGCACCTACGCTTTGCGCCGGCCCGCCGCGCGCATAGCCGGCCTGCACGCGCAGCCGCCGGGTCTCCTCGAGGATGCGCTCGGCGCGTGCCCAGGCGGCGTCTTCGGTCGCCGCGAGAATCGGTCTGAACGACACCGAGAAGCGCACGCTGCGGCCATGCCGGGCCGCTTCGGCGCGCACCCGGGTCGTCAGTTCGGCCACCTGCGCCAGCGATTCGCCCCACAGCGCGTACACGTCCGCATGCTTGCCCGCGACCGGGATCGCCGCGTCGGAGGCGCCGCCGAAGTAGATCGGCACATGCGGCTTCCCTTGCAACCTCTGCAGCGGCTTGACCTCCGAGAAGCCGTTTTCGAAGCGGTAGTGCCGGCCTGCGTGATCGAATGGCCGTTCGCTGGTCCAGAGGCGGCGCAGGATGTCGAGGTACTCGTCGGTGCGTTCATAGCGCTGGTCGTGGCTCAGGTAGTCGCCGTCGCGCCGCTGCTCTTCGTCGGAGCCGCCGGAGATGAAGTGCACGCCGAGGCGACCGCCGCTGAACTGGTCGAGCGAGGCGATCTGGCGCGCGGCCAGCGTCGGCGCGGTGAACCCCGGCCGGTGCGCGAGCATGAAGTGGATCTTCTCGGTGTGGGCCGCGGCGTAGGCGATCGTCAACGTCGCGCTCGGGCCGGTCGAGTGGTGCGGCACCAGCACCCGGTCGAAACCGGCCGCCTCGTGTGCCTGGGCGAAGGTGCGCACATAGTCGCGGTCGATCGCAGGGCCGCTGGCCGGGTGCGTTTCCGAGACCTTCTGCGTCTGGATCATGCCGATGAATTCAATGCTCATGCCGGGGTGCCTCGGTCAAAAAGCAACGACGGTACGGCAACGGAGTGCAGGCTGCAAATGAGCAATTCGTGTTTGCAAGTGCGAATTGCATGATTCACTTCGAGCCGGAGTCGCGCTAGGCTCGGCTTGCGAAGGCGTGTCGTCGCATCGCGAAGGCGTGTCGTCGCAATTCGTGTCGTCGCAATCCCGTTGCAGTCTCGTTGCAGTCTCGGTGCAGTCACCCTGCAATCTCGTTGCACGTCCTGTTGCCGTCTCGCCGCCGTCTGGTTGCGAGGGCATCTCGATGCGCTCGCCGTATCGACCGTCCTGCCTCCGCCGCCTGCTGCTTCTCCAATCCCTCCGCCGCCATGTCCTTTTCCTTCTCGCAGTCCGTCTCCGCACCGGCGGGCGACGTGCGCCGCCTCTCGTTCCCGCACCTGGTCGCCCGGCCCGATGCACTCGACGCGGTGCTGCAAGGCCTTGCCGAACGCTTCGCCGACAGCGCGGCGGCGCATGATCGCGACGCCAGCTTCCCGTTCGCCAACTTCACCGAGCTGCAGCGCCATGGCCTGATCGCCGCCGTGGTGCCGGTGGCTGCCGGCGGGGGTGGTGCGTCGCTCGCGAGCGCGCGGCGCATCGTTTCGGCGGTGGCGCGCGGCGAGCCGTCGACGGCGCTGGTCCTGACGATGACCTACCTGATGCACCGCTCGCTTTCGCGACCCGACTCGCGCTGGAGCCCGACGCTGCGGGACGCACTGTTCCAGTCGGCGGTCGGCGACGGCGCCCTCGCCAACGCCCTGCGCGTCGAGCCGGCGCTCGGCTCGCCCGCCCGCGGCGGCTTGCCGGAAACGCTGGCGCGGCGGGTCGCCGGTGGCTGGCAGCTGTCGGGCCACAAGCTCTACACGACCGGCATACCGGCGCTGCGCTGGCTCGGCGTGTGGGCGCGAACCGACGAGCCCGAGCCGCGCGTCGGCATCTTCCTGGTGACCCGTGAATCGCCTGGCATCCGGGTCGTCGAAAGCTGGGACCACCTCGGCCTGCGCGCCAGTGGCAGCCACGAAGTCATCTTCGAGCGCGTGCCCCTGCCGCTCGACCATGCCGTCGACATCCGGCCCGCGGTCGAATGGGCGAGCGGTCCGGACGCCGACCAGTCCGCCTGGATGATCGTGCTGCTGAGTGCTCTCTACGACGGCATCGCCCGTGCCGCGCACGCCTGGCTGCTGCGCTTCTTGAACGAGCGTGCGCCGGGCAGCCTGGGTGCGCCGCTCGCGAGCCTGCCGCGCGTACAGCAGACGGTCGGCGAGATCGAGGCGCTGCTGTGGGCCAACGACGCCCTGCTCACGGGCCTTGCGCAGGCGACCGACGCCGGCACGCCGCCGCCGGTGTCCGCGACCGGGCTCGTCAAGTACAGCGTCACCGGCCACGCGATCCGGGCCGTCGACCTGGCGCTGCAACTCACCGGCAACCATGGTCTGGCGCGCCGCAACCCCCTCGAGCGACACCATCGCGACGTGCTCTGCAGCCGCATTCACACGCCTCAGAACGACAGCATCCTGATCGGCGCCGGCAAGCTGGCGCTGGCTCAGGAACAGGCGCAAGCGGCTGCCTGAGACCGTCGTTCGAGGCCGATGGGACTCGCCATATTCGTTTTCTCATCATCGACAGCCGAAACGCTTCGTTGTCCAGAGCCCGATGGCTGCGTAAGGTTCGCAGCCCATGATCGCTAGTCTCGGACTGCCACCATGATCCCAATCGCATTCGGCCACTTCTCCAGTCGTTTCAACCGGCAATCGCGTACCGCGATCCCAACTTCGAGCCAACCGGCATCGACGGTCGTTGCGCGATGAAGGTTTTCTGGTTCATCCCGACGCACGGGGACTCGCGCTACCTCGGTTCGACGAAGGGCGCCCGCGCCGCCAGCTTCGAGTACTTCAAGCAGATCGCCATCGCTGCCGACAGCCTCGGCTACGAAGGCGTGCTGCTGCCGACCGGCCGGTCGTGCGAGGACCCCTGGGTGGTCGCGGCAAGCCTCATCGACGCGACGACGCGGCTCAAGTTCCTGGTCGCCTTGCGACCGGGCCTGGTGCAACCGGTGCAGTCTGCGCGCATGGCCGCGACCTTCGACCGGCTCTCGGGCGGGCGCCTGCTCGTCAACCTCGTGACCGGCGGCGACGCCGACGAGCTGGCCGGTGACGGCCTGTTCCTGGACCACGCCAGGCGCTACGACCTCTCGCGCGAATTCCTCACCATCTACCGTGAAGCGTTGCGGCGCAGTCACGACGGCACACCGTTCGACTACAGCGGCGAACACCTGAACGTGCGCGGCGCCAAGCTGCTGTACCCGCCGTTGCAGAACCCCTATCCGCCGGTGTTCTTCGGCGGCTCCTCCGAGGAGGCGCACGAGCTGTGCGCGGAGCAGCTCGACACTTACCTCACCTGGGGCGAGCCGCCCGCCGCCGTGGCCAAGAAGCTTGCCGACGTGCGCCGCCGGGCGGCCCGTCACGGCCGCACATTGAGCTACGGCATCCGGCTGCACGTGATCGTGCGAGAGAGCGAGGACGAAGCCTGGCGAGCCGCTGGCGAACTGGTCTCACAGCTCGACGAAGCCACCGTGAGTGCGGCGCAGAAGAAGCTCACCGGCATGGATTCGGTCGGCCAGCGGCGCATGGCGGAACTCCACAAGGGCAAGTTCGACAAGGCGGACATTCGTGCCGGCCTGGAGGTCTCGCCGAATCTCTGGGCGGGGGTCGGCCTGGTGCGCGGCGGCGCCGGCACGGCATTGGTCGGCAACCCGCAACAGGTGGCCGACCGCATTCGGGAATATGCGGGACTCGGGCTCGACTACTTCATTCTCTCCGGCTATCCGCATCTCGAGGAAGCGCACCGCTTTGCCGAACTGGTGTTTCCGTTGCTGCCCTTGAGCATCCAGGCCGGCTTGCCGGGGCGCGCCCTCAGCGGGCCGTTCGGCGAGATCGTCGCCAACAGCATCGTTCCGAAAGCCGGCGCGGGAGCGAGAGCATGAGCCGGCCGCTACTGCGCTGGTCATCGGCAGCGCCATCGGCATCCGGCCGTTCGCGCTCGCTGCTGGCCCATTCGACCGTGCAGCGACTTCTGCCGTGGCTGCTTCCCCTCGCCCTGATCTCGACCTGGCAACTCGCTTCGCAGGCGGGCTGGCTCTCGACCCGGGTGCTGCCCGAACCCTGGGCGGTGCTGAAGGCGTTCTGGGCGCTGACGCTATCCGGGGAAATCGGCAAGCACGTCGCGACCAGCACCTGGCGCGCCGCAGTCGGCCTCGCGATCGGCGGCAGCCTGGGGCTGCTGCTGGGCCTCTTGACCGGCACCTTCCGCGCCGCCGAGACGCTGCTCGACTCCACACTGCAGATGATCCGCAACATCCCGGCGCTGGCGCTCATCCCGCTCGTGATCCTGTGGTTCGGCATCGATGAAGGGGCCAAGCTGTTCCTGGTCGCCGTTGGCGTCTTCTTCCCCATCTACCTCAATACCTTCCACGGCATTCGCTCGGTCGACAAAGCGCTGATCGAGATGGCGCGCAGCTACGGCCTGAGCGGCTGGAAGCTCTATACGCAGGTCATCCTGCCGGGTTCGGTCGCCTCGATCCTCGTCGGTCTGCGCTTCTCGCTCGGGCTGATGTGGGTGCTCCTGATCGTCGCCGAAACCATTTCGGCGCAAGCCGGCATCGGCTACATGACGATGAACGCCCGTGAGTTCCTGCAGACCGACGTGGTGCTGGTCGGCATTCTTCTCTACGCGCTGCTCGGCAAGCTGGCCGACGTGCTCGCAAAGGCACTCGAGCGCGGCTGGCTGCGCTGGCATCCCGGCTATCAACCGACAGTCGTCAACTAATTAAGAGAAGAAAAGAGCCATGTACTACGCCGATTCCGAATTGCAGGCGCTGACACTGAGCGGGCCGAGCGCGTTCCTTCGCCGCGACGCTCATCCGGCGCCGATCGACAATCCGACCGCGCCGGCGCCGGCCCTGCAGCCGCGCGGCGGTGCGGCGATCGGTGTCCGCGGTCTGGTCAAAGGCTACGCGGAGCGACCGGTCCTGAACGACGTCGGCCTTTCGATCGCCGCGGGCGAATTCGTCGCGATCGTCGGCCGCAGCGGCTGTGGCAAGAGCACGCTGCTGCGTCTGCTCGCTGGATTGGAAACCGCCGACGCGGGAACGATCAGCCTCGATGGCGATGCCCGCGGCCGCCGCCAGGCCGACATCCGCATCATGTTTCAGGATGCGCGGTTGTTGCCCTGGAAGCGGGTTCTCGACAACGTCGCGCTCGGCCTCGATGGCCCCGATGTGCTCGAGCGGGCACGCGAGGCACTGGCGCAGGTCGGTCTCGCGGATCGCGCACGTGATTGGCCGGCCGTGCTGTCGGGCGGCCAGCGGCAACGCGTGGCCCTGGCCCGCGCCCTCGTGCACACGCCGCGCCTGCTGCTGCTCGACGAGCCGCTTGGCGCACTCGACGCGCTGACCCGGATCGAGATGCACCGTCTGATCGAGCGGCTATGGCAGCGGCACCGTTTCACCGCCTTGCTCGTCACCCACGACGTCACAGAGGCAGTGGCGCTGGCCGACCGCGTCGTCTTGATCGAGGACCACCGCATCGCCCTCGATGAGCGTGTGCGATTGCCGCGGCCGCGCGTCCGTGGCCCGGCCTTCGATGCCATCGAGGATCGGGTTCTGCAGCGGGTGCTGGGCAATGCGGGCAACGAAAGGGCCGAAGCCGCACCGGTGCGCGCAACGGCAGCGGCACCGGAACTACTCGCAACGGCAGCGGCGCCTCGGGGGCTGTAGCCGTGGTCAGCGCGGCGCGGCGGGCGCTGCGCGGCGACGGCTCATGACTTGTCGGCCGCCGGCTCCGCGGCCTGCTGCAGCAAGGTTGCCTGCGTGATATTGCTGCCCGGCGGCACGCTGCGAGTCAGCCAGACGTTGCCGCCGATCGTCGAGCCGCGTCCGATCGTCACGCGGCCGAGGATGGTCGCACCGGCATAGATCACCACCTCGTCCTCGACGATCGGGTGCCGGGCGCCACCTTTTTTCACATGGCCCTCGTCGTCGATCGCGAAACGCTTGGCGCCCAGCGTGACCGCCTGGTAGAGGCGCACGTTGCGGCCGATCAAGGCGGTCTCGCCGATCACGACGCCGGTGCCGTGATCGATGAAGAAACCCGGCCCGATGGTCGCGCCCGGGTGGATGTCGATGCCGGTCTCGCCGTGCGCGAGTTCGGCCACCAGGCGCGCCAGCAGCGGAACGCCGAGCACGTGGAGAACATGCGCGATCCGGTGATGGATCATCGCCTGGATGCCGGGGTAGCACAGCAGCACTTCGTCGACACTGCGCGCCGCGGGGTCGCCGTGAAAGGCGGCGAGCACGTCGCTGTCGAGCAAGCGGCGGATTTCGGGCACTGCTGCGCCGAATTCACGGACCAGTTCGAACGCGCGGACATCGATATCGACATGTGCATCGGCCGCAGGCCGGTCGGCGCTGCCGTGGCGCGCGTAGTAGCGGAGTTCCAGGCGGACCTGGGCCAGCAGGGCGCTGAGCACGACGTCCAGCGTGTGGCCGACGTAATAGTCTTCGCTCTCCTGGCGCAGATCGGGCGGCCCGAGGCGCATCGGAAAGAGCGCGCCGCGCAAGCCGAGGGCAATTGCCGACAAGGCCTCGCGCGACGGCAGTTCGCGGCCGCCGATGTCTCGCGGGCGCTGCTGCGCCTGACGCCAGTGCGCGCGCACGTCGCGAAGCTCCGCGACGATCCAGGCGAGATCCAGCGTCGCGACCGGCCGGCCGGCTGCGCCCGACGGCCCCTCCCCCTCTTGCGCGCCAGGCGAGCGGTCGAGGGCGTTTTCGGCACCGGGGTGCCCGGTCGGCGCAGATCGATCGATGGGCATCGGCATGGGCGGTCAGAGGTCGATACGGGTACCGGGGGCGGTCGTCATGGCGCGTTCGACGACCTCGCGCGTGAGCGACGACGCGAAAGTCTCGATGAAATCATAGACGTAGCTGCGCAAAAACGTCCCGCGCCGGACGGCCAGCTTGGTCAGGTTGATCTCGAACAGGTGGCGCGCGTCGATGGCCCGCAAGTCGCGATCGCGTTCGTCGTCGAAGGCGATCGAAGCGACGATGCCCACGCCGAGGCCGAGGCCGACATAGGTCTTGATGACGTCCGCGTCCATCGCCGTGATCACCAGATCGAACTCGACGCCGGCGGTCTCGAAGGCCTTGTCGATGTGCGTCCGGCCGGTATAGCCCGGGTTGTAGGTGATGATCGGGAAGGCCGCGAGCCGTTCGAGCGTGAGCGGCGCACCGTCGAGGAGGGCATGGCCGGGCAGCACGATGACACTGTGCGTCCAGCGGAAGCAGGGCAAGGCGATCAGCGCGTCGTAGGTGGCGAGCGCTTCGGTGGCGATGCCGACGTCGGCCTCGCCCGAGACGAGCATCTCGGCGACCTGATCCGGCGTGCCCTGGTGCAGGTGCAGCCTGACCTCGGGATAGCGCTGTCTGAAGTCGCGCACGGCGCCTGGCAGTGCATAGCGGGCCTGGGAGTGGGTCGCCGCGATGGCCAGCCGTCCGGACGCTTGTTTCGCGAATTCTTCGCCGGCGCGCTTCAGGCTTTCGGCGTCCTTCAGCATGTGCTCGATGATGGGCACGACCAGCGCACCGACCTCGGTGAGCGAGGTCAGCCGCTTCCCCGCGCGCACGAACAGATCGACGCCCAGCTCTTCCTCGAGTTCACGAATCTGCCGGCTCACGCCCGGCTGGGAGGTGTGCAGCACGCGCGCGACTTCGGTGAGGTTGAAGCCACAGCGCAGCGCTTCGCGCACGGAGCGCAATTGTTGGAAGTTCATCGGTCACGGGGAACGGTCGGCGAGCGGCGAGCGCACGGCCTGCTCGTTCGCCTGCGCGAGCTGCCGGCGGTGAGCACCAGTATCGCGATCCCACGTTTAAATCGGAAAGGCTGAAAGGTGTTTTGCTTATGTCGTCCGGGTCTATGAGTCGGAAGGTGTCACGCAGTCGCGGCGTACTACCCGAGCCAGCCGCCCTGCTTCGCGATCATCCAGATCCCGGAGGCCGCGCTGATCGATGCCGCCTGGGCTTGACATCCACAAATGTCGAGCGCCTTCGAATAGCGCGCGACCAGCACGTCCGCGCCAACCACCCGGATCGGCGGCTCACCTCCACCGGGGGCGCTACCGCGCGCTCGGGTTGCCGAGACGATCTCGCTGCCGATCAACAGGCCCGAGGCGTAATCGGCGAGGGCTCGGCCGGTCATGCGCTCGAACAGGCCGAGGGTGCGCACGCCGAACAGCAGCCGGCCGAGGTCGCCGCCGTGAGCGCAGGCGAGCGAGACGCCGCGCTCGAACGCCGCTTCGTCGAAGCGGCCGCCCGGCTGGGCGGTGCGGGCGAGCACCGAGTGGCGCATCAGCACGTCGAACAACTCGCCGGTCATGTAGGTGGCGAAGGATTGCACCGTCTGGCCTTGCGTCAGCACCCATTTGGAGTGGGTGCCCGGCAATACGATCCGGCAGCCGGCGGCCAACGCCGGCTGGGTGGCCAACAGCGCCACCACCTGGGTTTCCTCGCCGCGCATGACCTCGGGTGCGCCGTCGGGCGGCAACCAGGACAAGCCGGGGATGATGCGCAGGCGCAGGCCGCTGGCGGTTTCGACCCTCAACGCATGCGCGGCCAGTTGGTCCAGCGGCGCGGGCGTGCTCATGTAAGGCGCTTCCGCCCAGCCGTGCTTGCTGCCCACCATGCCGCAGGCGACGATGGGCAAGTCAGGGGTCGCGGCCAGCCAGTCGCCGGCCAGACGGCGCAGCGCGGACTCGAACGCCTCGCCGGCGCCGCTGCCGCTGTCGCTGTCGCTGCCGCTGCTGCTGCCACTGTCGGTACCACCGTCATCGTCACCGTCACCCCCGCTACCCCCACTACCCCCGAGCCTGCTCGCGCCGGCATCGCTGGAGCGTTCGGCCATCACCTCACCGTGCTCGTCCATCAGATAGCCGCGCAGCGAGGTGCTGCCCCAGTCGAGCGCGATCAGACGCGCCGCGCGGCCTACCACTCGGCCACGCTGCCGTCGAGTTGGCGCCGGACGGGATCGTGCCAATCGGGCGCGATACCCTCGTCGGCCTCGATCTTCAGGAACACCCAGCGCGGCGCCACACGGTAGGTGGTGAGGCCGGAGATCTTCATGGAGCGCCCTTCGTGGCTGCGCGCCAGACCTGCATGAACGCTGCGCCACGCGCGGCCGTCTCGGCGCTGGACTGGCCGGGCTTGTACAGATCGGAGCCCAGGCCGGCACCCGTGCAACCGGATGCGAGCCAGAGTTCGAGGTTGTCCGGCTTGACACCACCGACGGCGAACAAGGAGAAGTCGCGCGGTACCACGGCGCGGAGGGCGCGAACGTAGTCGGGCCCGAGTGTCGCGGCCGGGAAGATCTTGGCGCCGTGCGCGCCGGCGCGGCGGGCAGCGAAGATCTCGCTGGCCGTCATGGCGCCGGGCAGCGAGATGAGCCCCTCGCGGACCGCCTCCAAAATCACCTCGGGGCAAGTGTCGGGCGAGACGGCGAGCCGGCCGCCGGCCGCCTTGAGCGCGTGGACCTGTGCGGTTTCGAGCACCGTGCCGGCGCCGACCAGCGCCCGGGCGCCGGCGAAATCCGACGCGGCGCGCACGCTCTTTTCCCACTCCGGCGAGTTGGTGGGAATCTCGATGCAATCGAAGCCGGCATCGAGCAGGGCCCGGGCATGCGCCACCACCTCGTCCGGTCGAATGCCGCGCAGGATGGCGATCAGCGGCACCGGCGTAGGCCACGGCGTCGGCGCAGCGCGCGGGCTGCTGGCAGGAGAGGTGTCGGTCATGGTGTTGCGGATGGTTCGGGCGTGGGCAGGCGGTTCGGAGGCGGCGAATCGCCGCCAACGTGGGCGTCGACGAGCGGTGGCGCGCCGCGCACGGCGACGGCCAGGCACAGCAGCCGGCGCGCGGTGGTGATGAAAAGCCGGTCGCGCTTGGCGCCGCCGAAGCACAGGTTGCTCACGACCCCGCCGAGGGCCAGCTTGCCCAGCAGCGTACCGTCGGGCGCGAAGCAGTGCACGCCGTCCCCCGCGCTGCTCCAGACATGGCCCTCTTCGTCCACCGCCAGGCCGTCGGGCAGGCCGCAGGCCAGGGTGGCGAGCACGCCCTCGGCCTCGACCTCCGCACCGCGCACGGCAAAACGCAGGATGTGCGCCGGCGTTCCCGGCACGTGCGAGCCGCCGCTGTCGGCGACATACAGTGTGCACCCGTCGGGCGAGAACGCCAGGCCATTGGGCTTGACCATCGAGGTCACCATGGCCTGCGGCTCGTGCGCTCCGGCACTCAGGCGGAAGACCCAGCAGCCTTCCTGCTCGCGCGCCGCGCGGTGGCCTTCGTAGTCGGTCAGGATGCCGTAGTCGGGGTCGGTGAACCAGATGCTGCCGTCCGGGTGGATGGCCACGTCGTTGGGCGAGTTCAGGCGCTTGCCGTCGAAGTGGCTGGCCAGCACGCTGACCTGGCCGTCCAGGCCCCGCGCGACCAGGCTGCGGCTGCCGTGTTCGCAGGCGACGATGCGGCCCCGGCCGTCGCGCGCCCGGCCGTTCTGATAGCCGCCGCGGCTGAACACGGCGACGCCCATTCCGGGCACCCATCGCAGCACCTGATCGTTCGGGATGTCGGAGAACAGCAGCTGTTCGGCGTCGGCCAGCCACAGCGGGCCTTCCAGCCACCGACCGCCCTCATACAGGCACTCGACCTCGGCGTACGGCAGCACCAGGCGGCGAAAGCGCGTGTCGAGGACGTCATAGAGCGGCGCCATCGCCTCAAGCCCAATCCGGCAGCAACGAGAACTGCGTGCCGAGCGTCTGGCCGGGCTCCAGGCCGGTGCCGCCGAGCGCCTCCGCCGAATGAAGGGCGCGAAGATTGAGCCAGTCGGTGCACGGGCTCACCGGCTCGGCGCAGAAAGGGTCGGCCCGAGCCGGGCTGTGGAGCACGAAGTGGTCGAGCGAGGCCGGCGCGCGCAGTGTCACGGATCGTGCCGGGCGATTGGCCACCAGTTCGATGCGGTCGGCTGTCATGGGGGCGTCGGCCTCGGTGTCGGCCTCGGCGTCGACTTCAATACGCAAAGGCGCGATAGGTCTCGCCTTTTTGGTGCAGGTCGGCGTCGTCGACGATCGGGTTGTGGCGGAGCAGCTGCCGGCCGGTCGGCGAGAGGCCGTCCCAGGCGCTGCGCGGCACGCGAATGTGAACCTCCGGACGGTTCAGCCAGCGGCGGCTGTAGCCGAGCACCACCATCGGCCGGGGCAAGTCGGTGCGGTTGGGCGTGCCGCGGTGGAGGGCGCGCACGTCGCGAATCATCACGTCGCCCATCGCCATCTTCAACGTGTGCACGGGCAGCGAGCCGTCCTGCAAGCCGGCCAGGGCGTCGGCCCTGGTCATCCGGTGGGTGCCGAAAGTGGTCTCGAAGGGGCCGTTCTCGTCGGTCACGTCGCACAAGGCGAAGTTGACCGCCAATTGAAACGAAGGCGTGTCGTTGTCGTCGAGCTCGGGGAACAACGGCGGTGTGTCGGCATGCCAGGGTTGATAGTCGGAGCCCTTGAGCGGCGTGTCGGAAGCCAGTTGGCACAGCACCGGTCGCGGGCCCGCCACCCGCTCGACGATCGCCAGGATGTCGGGATCCTCATAGATCTCCGGATCGGCAAAAGGCGCGACGAACGGCAGGGTCACGTAGTAGCGCTCGGCGCCGCGGCTCGGTTTGTCGCGATCGGCGGCGACGCCCGCTTCCAGCAAGGGCTGGAATGCTGCACACCAGCGCTCGAGCCTGTCGCGGGAGATGTGGTTGCGCAGGACGATGAGACTGTCGCGATTGAAATCGTCGGCAAAGGCATCGTGCTGAGCAGGGGTGTAGCGCACGCGAACTCCTGGGCTGTTCACTCGAAACAGCCGGATTCTGTTCCCAAGAGTCGATCGCGCCCACCGGGTTATTACCTAATGAAATGATCTGTCATTAGTAATAATAGCGAGGTGACTCCGCGCAAGATCCTGACCGCGACGCCCAGGCAGCGCCCGACGATGACCGACATCGCGCAACGGGTGGGTGTGTCGCAATCCACCGTGTCGCTGGTGCTCAACCAGATGACCGGCGCCAAGGTGGCGCAGGCCACCCGCGACAAGGTGTTCGCGGTGGCCGCCGAACTGGGCTACAGATTGCCGAGGCGCGAGGCCGGCCCGCTCGCCGCACCGCCTGCGCCCAACGGCGGGCGTCGCAATCTGGTCGTGTACCTCGCCGATGAGATCTCCACCTCGCCGCATCCGGCCCTGTGCATCGACGGCGCGCGCACGGCGGCCTGGGAGCACGACTGCCTGCTGTGCGTGCAGGTGAGCGGCGGCGACCATGAACTGGAGGACGCCATTCTCGAGGCGACCGTGGCCAACCCGGCGGTCATCGGCGTGGTCTACGCCACCATCTTCACGCGCGAGGTCGAGTTGCCGCGCCCGCTGCAAACCGGGTCACTGGCCTGCGTCCTGCTGAACTGCACCACCCGGCATCGCCACCATTCGAGCGTCGTGCCAGGCGAAGTGGGCGGCGGCTTCGCGGCGACCGAGCACCTGCTCGCACACGGCCACACCCGCATCGGCTTCATCAACGGCGAGCCGTGGATGGCCGCGGCGCGCGACCGTCTGCGCGGCTACCGCCAGGCGCTGGCCACGGCCGACCTGCCCTTCGATGCCGGGCTGGTGCGCGATGGCGACTGGATGAGCGGCTCCGGCTTCGAGCACGCCAGCGCCCTGATGCGGCTCAAGCGCCCGCCGACCGCCATCTTCTGTGCCAACGATCCGATGGCGCTCGGTGCGCTCGAAGCCGTCAAGGCCCTGGGCCTGACGGTGCCGGGCGACGTGGCGGTGCTGGGCTACGACAACCAGGAGATGACGAGCCATGCGCACCCCCCGCTTTCCACCGTGCTGCTGCCCAACTTCGCCATGGGCCATTGGGCGGTCGAGCGGGTGATCGAGGAGGCCGGTCGGAAGAAGGGCGATCTGAGATCGCGCCACATCAAGATGGATTGCCCGCTGGTCGTTCGCCATTCCGTAGCCGTCCCCGCAATTCATAAGTAGGTGGATGCCCCAGGTTTATTAGTAATTGCGCGGGCTAGACTGATTGGCGGCCCTCGATGCGGAGTGGCCAACAGCCGGGGAATCGCCGCCCCTGTTCCGACATCACAGGAGTGCCTCATGCGCCTCGTTTCGTTGACCGCCATTGCCCTCGCCGCGACTCTTGCAGCGGCCTCCGCCTCTGCCGATCTGCCCAGGTTGAAGCAGAAAGACAGCTACAAGGTCGGCTTCGCCCAGACCGAGAGCAACAACCCCTGGCGCATCGCCGAGAGCAAGTCGATGCAGGACGTCGCCAAGACCTGCGGCTGGAACCTCGTCTACACCGACGCCGCCGGCTCGGCCGCCAAGCAGGTGGCCGATGTCGAAAGCATGATCGCTCAGAAGGTCGACCTGATCGTGCTCGCGCCGCGCGAGGAAAAGCCGCTGATTCCGGCCGTGATGAAGGCCAAAAAGGCCGGCATTCCGGTCATCCTGATCGACCGCGACGTCGATGCCAAGCTGGCCAAGGTCGGCACCGATTACATCACCTTCATCGGCTCGGACTTCGTCGACCAAGGCCGGCGCGCGGCCGAATGGCTGGTCAAGGCGACCAACGGCAAGGGCACGATCGTCGAGCTCGAGGGCACGACCGGCTCGTCGCCCGCCAACAACCGCAAGAAGGGCTTCGACGAGGCGATCGCCAAGAACACGGGAATGAAGATCGTCGCTTCCCAATCCGGCGACTTCGCCCGCGACAAGGGCCGCCAGGTGATGCAGACCTTGCTGCAGGCCCATCCGGACGTCACCGCCGTCTACGCGCACAACGACGAGATGGCCATCGGCGCCATTTCGGCGCTGGAAGCGGCGGGCAAGAAGCCGGGCCAGGACGTGATGATCGTGTCGATCGACGGCACGCGGGACGCCCTCACCGCCATCGCTTCCGGCAAGATGGGCGCCACCGTTCAGTCCAGCCCGTTCTTCGGCCCGATCGCCTGCGAAACGATGAAGAAGTACGTCAAGGGCGAGAAGATCCCCGGCTGGGTCAAGGTGGAGGACAAGTTCTACGACAAGAGCAACGCCCAGGCCAGCATGGCGGATGGCTACTGATCAGCTTCCACCTGCGCCGCCGCTGCTCGAGATGCGCGGCATCGACAAGGCGTTCGGCGGCGTGCCGGCGCTGCGCCAGAGCCGGCTCAGTGTCGGCCGCGGCGAGGTGCATGCCCTGATCGGGCAGAACGGCGCCGGCAAATCGACGCTGATCAAGATCCTCACCGGCGCCTACCCCCGCGACGCCGGGGCCATCGTCTTCGACGGTCAGGCCGTCGATTTCAAGGTGCCGATCGCCGCGCAGCGCGCCGGCTTGAGCACCATCTACCAGGAACTCAACCTGGTGCCACAGCGCTCGGTCGCCGAGAACATCTTCCTCGGCCGCGAGCCGACCCGCTTCGGCTTCATCGACTGGCGCCACATGGAGGCCGAGAGCGCGCGCATCCTCGCCGGCTTCGGCATGGCGGTGGACGTGCGCCGGCCGCTGCTGCTCTGCAACACCGCCACCCAGCAGATGACGGCCATTGCGCGCGCCGTCAGCATGCGTGCCAGGCTGGTCATCATGGACGAGCCCACCTCCTCGCTCGACGAGAACGAGGTCGAGACGCTGTTCGGCGTGATCCGCCAGCTCAAGGCCGACGGCGCCTCGGTGGTGTTCGTCAGCCACCGGCTCGACGAGCTGTACGAAGTGTGCGACCGCATCACCGTCATGCGCGACGGCCAGACGGTGGCCGAGCGCGAGATGCACGGGTTTCCGAAGCTCGAGCTGGTCGCGACCATGCTCGGCAAGGAGTTGCAGGCGCTGCAGGGCGAGCGACGCGCCGGCCCGGATGCCTCGGTGCCCGAGGCGCTCGGCGTCTTGCACCTGCAGAGCGGTACGCGTGTGAAGGATGCCAGCGTGACGGTGCGGCGCGGCGAGATCGTCGGCCTCGGCGGGCTGCTGGGCTCGGGCCGCACCGAGTTCGCGCGCACCGTGTTCGGCGCCGACGCGGTCGATGCCGGGCAGATCCGCATCAAGGGCGTGCCGGTGGAGTCGAATCAGCCGGCCGATGCGATCGCCCGCGGCATCGCCTACCTGTCGGAAGAC
>CAXTDH010000011.1:0-16900 GCA_964242405.1 uncultured Rhizobacter sp.
CCGGCAACACCATCCTGATGCACCGCGAGCCGCATGGGATCTGGCGCGTCGACTACCAGTTGCCGGCAGGCGAGACGCCGGAGGAAGCGCTGCGGCCCGAATCGATGAAAGCGCGCATCGACGCCCAGCTGGCGATGATCGGCTATGCCGGCGTGCCCTGGGAGATGGACTGGAGCTCCGTCTACTCGGCGCGGACCTTGACGCTGCCGAGCTACGTGCAAGGCCGCGTCGTCTTCGTCGGCGACGCCGCGCACCTGCTGCCGATCTTCGGCGTGCGCGGCGCCAACACCGCCTTTCAGGACGCCCAGGCGCTCGGCTGGCAACTCGCCTTTGTCGTCAAGGGCCTGGCGGGCAACCGGCTGCTGCAGAACTACAGCGCCGAGCGCGTCGGCGCGGCACGCGAGATCATCGACGAGGCCGGCAAGAGCACCCGCTTCATGACGCCGCCCAGCCGCGGGTTTCGGCTGCTGCGCGATGCGGTGCTGTCGTTGTCGCTGACCCAGGCGTTCGTGCGGCCGCTCTATCACTGGCGGACGTCTCGCCCCCACGAATACAGCGACTCGACGCTCAACAGCGGCGATGACGACGACGCCCTGTTCCGCGCCGGGCCCGCCCGTGGTGCGACCGCGTTGAATGTCCGCCTGGCGCCGGATCGATTCCTGCTCGACCACCTTGGCGGCGGCTTCGACCTGATCTGCTTCGCGGCCAGCCCGACGATCCCCGAGCCGCTGCTGCGGGTGGTGCGCAGCATCCGCGGCCGAGGTGTCCCCCTGCGCCTCACCGCCGTCGGCGCCGCGAGCCCTGTGCCGGGCGCCGACCTGACCTTGGCAGACGCCGACGGCCACTTCCGGCGCCGCTACGGTGCGGAGACAAGTGGCGCGGCCTACTTGCTGCGGCCGGACCAGCATGTCTGCGCGCGCTGGCTGACGTTGGATGCGACCCGGCTCCGCGCGGCCCTCGGCCAGGCCTTACCCGATAGGAGCTCCGCATGACCATCGACGGCAAGACCTTGAGCGTTCCGGAACTCGAGAACGTCTACGACGCGCTCGCGATTGCCCTCGACGAGGCCGGTCCGGCGCAAAGCGAGCTGTTTCTCGTCAAGCTCGCGTTGCTGAACGCCGATGCACTGGGGCGGCCGGCGCTGTTCCGACAGCACATCGAGGCGGCGCTCCGGGACTTGTAGGCCGTACCTACCCGGCCGTTGACCAGGGTCGCCGGCCGGCAGTCGACCTCAGGCGCGGTAGGCCGTGGTCGTGTGCACGTCCCGCCCGACCAGCACCGGCCGGCGGGCCAGCAGGCCACCGATGGCCGCTGCGATCGCACCCAGCACTAAGGCGACGAACCCAACGAATGCGGCCTTCGACGACGCGCTGGCGGCATCGTCCGCCGCCTGGCGTGCCTTGGCTTCAGCGGCTGCCGTCTGCTGGTCGATCTTCGCCCGGGTGTCCTGGTAGCTCTTGATCCAGCCGTCGACGCGCTGCTCGGCTTCCGGACGGGTTGCGCCGGTCCGGGCCATCATGACGTTGATCACCGACTCTCGGTCCGCCTGGTCGACCGTGCTCTTCCCGGAAGTGATGATCTTCTGCAACGCACCTTGCAGGTCATCGGCGGCCGAGCCGCCGTTGGAGCCGGCAGTGCCGGCAGCATCCGTCAGCTGACCGGCGGCGGCCGAAGCCTGGCCGGCGATCGCCCCTGCCTGCAGGCCGGGCTTGCCGGTCTGGGCGAGCAACTGCTGCACCTGGCTCTTGACGGTGTCGAGGCTGATGCCGCTGGCATCGATCTGGCGCTTGGCCATGTCGCTTGCCGGCCCTGCCACAGCTGCGGCACCCGCCGCAGTCACGCTGGCGGCCTTGCCGAGCAGGTTGGCACCGCCGCGCGCCACCGACCCGACCACCGATGCGAGCAGGTAGACGGTGACGATGGTCGCCACGCCCCAGGTCAGCAGGCCGTGGAGGAGGGCGTCCGTCCGGTCCGACGAGTGTGCGAGATGGCCCGCGACCCAGCCGCCGGCGAACAGCGCGAGCACGCTGCTGACGACCCACCAGATGCCGGCGCCCAGACCGAAGCTCGACGCATCCGGCGAGCTGTAGCGGAGCGGATCGATCGTGCTCATGCCGATGCCGGTGCCGAGCAGGCTGAGGACCAGCTGCACCACGACGGCGATCACCATCCCTGCGGCGATCGCACCCCAGGAGAAGCGACGGTGATGGCTTTCCAGGCCAGGGGAGACGGCCACGGCAGCGCTGGTGCTGCGGGTGACGGGCGTATCGATTCGGGTGTTCATGTTGTCAGGATTCAGAGGGAAAGAAGCGCCGCCTAAAAGGATGCGGCGCACAAAACAAGGCGAGCGAGCACGGGTGCGCTCGCTCGCCGTTGGACGGGTGCCGCACCACGCGGCACCAGCGGGAATATCAGATCTTCCTGTCGATCGACGGCATCGTCCGCTCGCTGCCTTCGATCTGTTCGATGTCGACCTGCGTCTTGCGCACGGTGTCGCGCACCGTCTCGTCGCGCTCGGTCACGACCTTGCCGACCTCGACCTCGCCGACCACCCGCGCCGTCTTGCCGACGACCGCTTCTTCCGAGCTCTCGCGCACCTCGATGCTGACGTCCTTAAGCGACGCCATGTCGGCGTCGGTGGCAGCGCGATCGACCGTGCGTCGCTGGATGTTCGCCGTCTCCTCGCGCAGCCTGACCGACTCTTCGACCGGCACTTCGACGACGCGACTGAACACCCGGACGCCTCCCTTGGCGACCGCGCGCTTGCCGACGACCAGTCGCTCCTCGACTTCCTGCAGCTTCTGCGTGCCGCCGGCAACCGTGTCGGTGGCCGCGCTGCTCAGGTCGGCGCGCGCGCCGGTGTCGGTCCCGGTGGCGGCCGCCGACCCGCCACCCGTCCAGCCTTCGTTGCGCCACTGCTGGGCGCGCTCGTCGATGTCGACCGCACCGGCGCTGTTGAGCAGTTCGGCGGCGCGATCGGTTTCGTCGTCGCTCGAGGTGCGCACCGTCACGCCATAGGCACCACGCCGGAACGCCTCGCTGTAACTCTGGTCGTAGGTGTCGCGATCGGCCGGCGCATCGTCATTGCCGAACATCGAGTGAAAGAAGCGCGAGATGACGCCCTCGTGCTCGGGGGCCGACGACGAGGCGCTGCTCGTCGAAGAAGACGTGCCGGCCGTCGTCGATGGACCGGAAGCGTCAGGGTGCATCGACACCGCATCCGGCGCGAAGCCGGCTGCGGTGAGCTGGGTACGAGCCTGCTCAGCGGCAGCCCGGGTGTCGAACATTCCAACCAATACGGATTGCATGGGAACTCCTGATCGAGATTGAAGAAGCGTGAACAGATACTTTCGAAGAGCCGACTTCGGGCGTCTTCACATCTGAAAATACGCGAGAGGCGAATGATCGGGAGTCGCGCTTCGTTTGAAGCTCGCTTGCGTCTCGTTCCGGTGTAGTCCGATGCCCCGAAGCCGCTCGACAGGTCAGCGGCGAATCGCCGACCACCAAAAAAAAACAAGCACCTGACCCTCTCGAGGCAGGTGCTTGCAGCGTCTGGCGCCGGCCGTGGCGGTGGGGCTGGGCTGGGCTGGGCTGAGGGATCAGCTTGTCAAGGCTTCGATGCGGGCCACGCCGCCCCGCAGCGCCGGAACGCATTCACGCTCGAGCGTCGACCGGTTCATGCCCGGCCGTGGGTACAGCATGCTGATGCAGGCGATCGTCTTGCCACCCGGATTCCGGATCGGCAGCGCCACGGCGCCGGCCCGGCCGCCGCCCCAGTCGCCGTCGTTGGTGCTGTAGCCGTCGTCGGCCACCCGCCGGACCATCAACTCGATGAGCCGCGGGTTGCGCGCCAGCGGCGTCTGCTCCGTCTGTGAAGCCCGGGCGGCATCGACGACCCGGACACGCTCCGCATCGCTGCAGGACGCGAGGTAGGCGCGGCCCGCCGCCGTCAGCAGGATCGGCACGCCGTGACGCAGGCCGACGGTGAATTCGCTCGCCAGGGCGCTCGCCGCATGGGTCGTGTCGCGAACCAGCATGCGGTCGGCGCGCACGGTCGTGATGCGCATCGACCAGCGGGTGGCGAGCGCGATGTCGCGCATCACCGTGGAGGCGTGTTCCAGCAGGCCCGAGTCGCCCGACAACCCACGACTGAGCGCATCGACCTCGGGTGAGAGCGAATAGCTGCCCGACGCGCTGCACGGCCGGACGTAGCCGTCGGTCACCAGGGTCTCGAGGATGCGCTTCACGGTCGAGCGATTGAGCTTGGTCTGCTCACTGATCTCGCGGGCCGTGGCGTCGCCGCCCGTTGCGGCGTTGAGGGCCCTGAGCACGAACAGCCCGCGGCTCAGGCATTGGGCGTGGGGGTAGATCGTTTCTTTGGAAGCTTGCATGTCGAACCGCCTCTGTCTGCGTTGCTTGCGGGTGCCGGCCGGTCAGGCCGCCTGGGGTACGGTCGTGTCGGGCAGGCCGGTATCGGGCGGGCTCGGCTCGGAGGGCTTCGGCTCGGACAACTCCAGCTCAGGCAGGGCCGCCCGGGCCAGCACCCACGCCCGACCCTTGACGAACGCTTTGGGCGCGTTGACGCAATCGAGCGCGACGACGCGGTCACGTTTCAGGTAGACGACCGCGAAGCTGCGGTCGGCCGGATCGCCCTGCAACACCGTTCGGTCGTGGCCGATCGACAGGCCCACCGTCTGCAGGCGAAGATCGTATTGATTCGACCAGAACCAGGGAACGCTCGCGTACGCCTGAGGCTTGCCCGTGATCGCCCGGGCCGCGGTGAGCGCCATGTCGGCGGCGTTCTGCACCGACTCCAGCAGGATGCACTCACCGTCGGCATAAGCGCTCGCATGCAAGGCGCAGTCGCCGATCGCGAAGATGTCGGGCAGCGAGGTGCGGCAGAAGGCGTCGACCTGCACGCCGTTGCCCCCCGCCGCCCCTGCCACCAGCAACGGCTCGACCGCCGGGACGATGCCGATGCCGACGATGACCATGTCGGCCGGCATCACTTCACCGGTCGCAAGGCGGACACCCGCCACCCGGGCGCCGTTGCCCACCAGGCAATCGACGACCGTGTCGAGCCGGATATCGACGCCGTGCGACCGGTGCTCGGCCTCGTAGAAGCGTGAGAGCTCTTCACCCGCGACGCGCGCCAGCACCCGGCTCTGTGCCTCCAGCACGGTGACGTGTTTGCCGCGCTTGTTGAGAACCGCCGCTGCTTCCAGGCCGATGTAGCCGCCGCCGACCACCACCACCCGCTGCGTCGTCGGCAGCTCGGCGATCAGGCGGTCGACATCCGCCCGAGAGCGCACGCTGTGCACACCGGCCAGCGAATGACCGGCACAGGTGAGCCGCCGCGCCCGGCCGCCCGCCGCCCAGACGAGTTGCCCGTACGTCATGCTGCGGCCTTCGTCGATGCTGACGAGGTGCGCCTCCGGATGGACCTTGACCACCCGGTGGCGGGTGCGGATCTCGATCTGGCGCTGCGCCCAGAAAGCGTGCGGGCGAATCTGCAGGCGCTCGAAGGTCTTGTCGCCGGCGAGGTATTCCTTCGAGAGCGGCGGGCGCTCGTAGGGCGGCTCGGGCTCCTCGCCGGCGATGACGATGGAGCCTTCGAAATGCTGCTGCCTGAGCGCGATGGCGGCCTGCGCGCCCGCATGGCCCGCGCCGACGATCAGGATGTCTGCTCGTGTGCTCAACTTGTCCCCTCCCTGTCGACGCCGCCGCCGTTACCGCCGGCCGGAGCGCATGTCGATTTCGACGTCGGCCCACGGCGGCGAGCAGTCTTCGGTGCCCATGTCGGCGGGTACCGACACTTCGAGCACCTGCACGCCGTCGGGCTCGCCGAGCTCCATGTGCATCGTGCCCCCGGGGATCATGATCGAGTCCCCGGCGCCCAGGCGCACGACGTTGTCCGGGCTGAAGGCGATGTGGATGGCGCCGCTCAGCACATACAGGAACTGCATCTCGCAACGGTGCAGGTGCCAGCCCGTGGGCTTGTTGTCGCCGGTTTCAGCGCCGATGACCTGCGCCCGCATGCGCCGCTCGCTGGCGTCGGTGACGCCGAGCTCGCGGTACTTGACCCAGCTGCGCCGCCCCGGCGTGTAGACCGGCGCCCGGCCGAACGAAACGACCACCTTCTTGCCGTTGACCGCCGCTGCCTCGTCGACGGCCACCGCTGGCTTTTCCAGCACCCAGATTCCATCGCTCGCGTTCGTCATGTGTCGTCTCCGATCAAAGCTCGAATATCTGCTTCGGTGTCTGGTGCAGAAAGTGGCCAGGGCCTGCGGCGGCGACGATGAAGTTGTCGCACAGCGTCGCGAACGTGGCGCCGCGCGCATAGCTCGGGTGGATCGCCAGATTGATCGGCCCCGGCAACTTCATCGTCTCGTCCGACCGGATGAAAGGCCGCTCGACGGCGTCGTAGCCTTCGGCGTGCGAATGCAGCCGGCGCTCGGGCTCGCTGCCGTGGCTGACCATGAAGGCGTTGTGCGCCGCGAAGATGTCCGCCGGGTCGGTTCCCGCGATGCAGAGGCTGGCCGTCAAGGCCTGGGCCGCGACGCACACCTCGTGCGCCTCCCGGGTTTCGCTGCCGACCTTGCCGAAGGAGACGAGCCGCCCCGGCGCCGTCCCCATGCCGCCCGCACCGTTGCTCTCCAGCAGCAGGTTGATGTGGTCACCGGCGCTCATCGTTCGCCCCTGCAAGGGCCGGTAGCCGAAGGTGGCGGGCTTGCCGATCGGCGCCGAAACACCGATATAGACGCCGCGCTCGGCGCCGAGCAATTGCAGTTGATAGTCGATGAAGGCGTTGATCTCGAAGTCGCGAACGCCCGGCTCGATCCACTCGAGCAGCTTGGCGAAGACACGGTCCTGCGTCGCGGCCGTCGCCCTGATCAGCGCCAGCTCTTCCTCGCTCTTGCAGGCCTTGGCCGCGTCGAAGAAGTCGGTCTCGTCGGTGAACTCGACGTCTGCCAGAGAGGCCCGCAAGTCCGCCACGAAGCCGTGCGGCATCGAACGCGCCCCCACCAGGCCGACACGGCCGTAGCCGCGTTGCCGGAGCACCCGGGCCGCGCACTCGGCGGCCAGGCCGCTGGTGAAATGGCCACCGAACAGCGCCCAGTTGGTGACCACCTCGCCGATGCCCGGCCGGTTCGGGTCGCTGTCGGCCAGCCGCCGCACCTCGCCCTGCGGGCCATGGTCGATCAGGGTCATCAGGTCGTCGAGGTGGAAGATGACGGTGCGCGGGTACCCGGGCGGCACGTCGGTGAGCCAGCGAACGTTGCCGCCGATCTTTTCCTCGTAGCCCTGGACGACGAGCGCCTGCAGGCCGCGTGAGCGCATGTGGCTGCGGAGCAGCGCCCAGCGTCGCTCGAGCTCTGCGCGGGTGGCGCGCCACATCTTCTGGTCGCCGAACACCGGCCGCGCGGCCATCGGCGCACGCGTGGCCGGAGCGATCCGGGCTGCTGTTGTCATCGTCATGGTGGTTGTCATGGTCGTCACGCCTGTCACAGATCAGTCGCCTGGACGATGCCGTTGCGGAGCGTGCCGATGCCCGCGATCTCGACTTCAACGGTGTCGCCCGGCTTCATCCAGACGGGCGGGTCGCGGTACAGGCCGACGCCGCCGGTGGTGCCGGTCGCGACCACATCGCCCGGCCGCAATGCCCAGATCGTCGACAGGTAGGCGATCAGGTCTTCGACGCCGAACAGCAGGTCGTCGAGCCGCGCGCTTTGCATCGTCTCGCCGTTGAGCCGGGTCTCGATCGTGCGCGCACCCAGGTCCGTGAACTCGTCGGGCGTGACCAGCCACGGGCCAAACGAGCCGGAGGCCGTGAAGTTCTTGCCCGGCATGAACTGGGTGGTGTGGCGCTGGAAATCACGAATCGAGCCGTCGTTCAGGCAGGCATAACCGGCCACGTGCTCGAGCGCCCGCTCGGCCTTGATCGCCCGGCCCGGCTTGCCGATGACGAACGCGAGCTCGCCCTCGAAGTCGAACATCTGCGACACGGCAGGCCGCACCATGGCTGCACCGTGGCCGACGAGCGAATCGGGATAGCGCGGGAACAGCATCGGGTATTTCGGCGGCTCGCGCCCGGTCTCGGCGATATGCGACTTGTAATTGAGACCGACGCAGACAATCCGGCGAGACTCGGTGATGGGCGGCAGAAGGGTCACGTCGGCCAAGGCGAAGTCGGCCGGCCGGCCGGCCAGCGTGGCGAGCGTGTCGGTGTCGACCAGCGCCTGCTCGAGCGAGGACGCGCGGCCCTCGAGCCGCCGGCCGAGGTCGACGACACCCTCGCTGACGACGATGCCGAAACCGGGAGCGCCGCGGCGCTCGAAGCTGACGAGTTTCATTGCTTCTTTCCTGTGGTGTGGGCAGCCAGGGAGGCCGCTTCTGTCTGACGCATGCGCTCGCTGATCTCGGCACGCCACTGCGACTTCGGCCGGAACCCGGGGAGGCCCTGCGCCTGCTGCTCGATCGCGGCCATCAGCGTGGCCTCCGGCAGCGAAAGATCGATCGACTGGGCCATCGGCTGCGACACGTACCACGGTGTGTTCCAGTACACCTCGGGCCGGTTGCGTTCGGGATCGGGGGCGTAGAAGGAGGCGGCGTTGCCATGGGTCACCGGGTCGGTTTCGGTGCTGCCGGCCTCGCGAAAGCGCTGATGGAAGCGGGCCAGGTCGCCGAAGCTCCTGACGCGCATCGAGATCTGGTTGATGGGGTTGAATTCGATCATCTTCGGCCGCCCTTCTGCCAGGACGATCTGGTGGTGTTCATCCGGATCGCGGCTGAGAAAGACGACGGAGCGGCTCTGGCCGTTGCGTGCCAGCGAGCCCCGGTCGGTGACGGTGAAATCCAGCACATCGACGTAGAACTGTTCCATCAACGCCAGGTCGTGCACATACACGCCGATGTGGCTGAAGGCGACGCCGGTGGTCGGTCCCATCAAGCACCGCCCGTCATGTCGTTGTCCTGCATTTCGTGTCTCCTGCGCATCGTGGCGTGGCGTGGCTTGGCGTCGCGTGGTCGGCAACGTGAGGGCCCGTCGGCCGGGTCGTGAAACGATGATCGGCGATGCCGGGTGTGCATTCAAGAAGCGTCAAGGGGGCGTCCGCCTGATGGGAATGGGCCGGTCGGGCGACCGGGCATCGCTCGCATCGACCGTCGGACTCGTGGCCGGTTCAGCCGGTGAACCGGGCTTCGCCGGCGCTGGCGGGGGGCGCGGCATTGCGCGACCATCGCTGCAGGCCTTGCGTCGACACTTGCCCCGATGACGCCGATTGCGTCGCCAAGCGCCTGTCAATCCCTTGCTCGCCGACTTGCCGGATTCAATCTTCTTGCCCATGGCCCACATCTTCATCTGCGGTGACACCGGTCTCGAGCACCTGCTGGGCGAAGCCGCCGACACCCTCGTCGGGCTCGGCCACGAGGTCGTGCGGGGGCCGCGCAACGAGATCGGCTCGGTCCGCGAGTACTCCGCGGCGGAAGGGCGGGCACTGCTCGCCCCTGCCGACGTGGCGGTCTTCACGGCGCGCCACCGCTGCTCGCGGGCCCTGTTGATGCAGGCCGAGCGCCTGCGCGGTGTCTGCTATGCGGTCATCGGCATCGAGACGCTCGATGTGGCAGCTGCCGATGAACTCGGCATCATCGTCGGCCATGGTGCCGTTCACGCGAACATCGTCGGCATGGCCGAGGCGACCATCATGCTCATGCTGATGGCCAGCTACAGGGTGCAGCCGAACATCGCTTTGCTGGCGGCCGGCGAATGGCGACGGCCGGTGACGGCCGCCCGCCAGCTGCACGGCAAGACGATCGGCCTGGTCGGCTTCGGGCGGATCGCCCGCGAGGTCGCGGCACGGTTGCAGCCCTTCGGCGCCCGCATCGTCACCAGCTCACCGCGAACGCGCCCCGAGGATCTGCCGGCGGGGGTCGAGAAGAGGGAACTGGCGGAGCTGCTGCGCGAAAGCGATGTGGTCGGCATCCTGACCGGCCTGACACCCGAGACCCGACACCTGATAGGCGCCGCCGAACTGGCGCTCATGAAACCGGGCGCCCTGCTCGTCAACACCGGGCGCGGCGAGGTGATCGACGAGGCCGCGCTCTACGCCCACCTGCGTGACCGCCGCATCGACGGTGCCGCGCTCGACACCTTCACCGTCGAACCGCTGCCGGCCCAGAGCCCGCTGCGCACGCTCGACAACGTGATCTTGACGCCGCACTGCGTCGGCCACAGCGTGGAGGGCACGGCGGCACTCGGCCCGGCGCTGGTCGAGAACATCGTGCGCATCGCGGCCGGCGAGTTGCCGCTGCACTGCGCCAACCCGGGCGCCGAGCCGGCCTGGAGGCGTCGAATCAAGGCGCTCGACGCTGCCGGCGTCGATTGATCGGGCGGCATCCTGAAACCACGACGACCGGCTCGTGACCGGCGCCGTCAACATCCTGCCGAGCGGCAGACGAGCGAGAAGGAGACAAACCATGCGTGAAGCCGATGTGTTGATCGTGGGGGGTGGCGCGGCCGGCTTGACGGCGTCGATGCTGTTGTCGACCTATGGCATCAGCAGCCACCTGGTCAGCAAATACCCGGAAACGTCGAAGCTGCCGAAAGCCCATCTGTTGTCGATCAAGACGATGGAGCTGTACCGGGAAGTCGGTGCCGAGGACGCCATCCGGGCCATATCCTGCCCGGACGAGAACATGCAGTACGTCGGCTGGTATGCCGGCCTCGCCGGCCCGGACCCTGACGCCGGCCGGCGCATCGCCCGTTTCGGCGCCTGGGGGCGCGGTCGCCAGGAAATAGACTGGATCGGCGCGAGCGACAACGCCTACACCAACCTGACGCAGAGCCGGCTCGAGCCGGTGCTGAGGGCCCGGGCCGAGGCCCTGGCGCCGAACGGCGTGCACTTCAACCACGGCTTCCTGTCGTTCACCGAAGACGCCGACGGTGTCGTTGCCGACATCGAAGACCGGGCGAGCGGCGAGATCTACCAGGTCAGGGCGCGCTACCTGCTGGCCTGCGACGGCGGGCGCAGCGTCAACCAGCAGATCGGCGTCGAGATGGAAGGCCAGGCCGGCATGGCGACGACGATCTCGCTGCATTTCAGTGCCGACCTGTCGCGCTGGGCCCGCGACCCGGAGGTGCTGATTCGCACCATCCTCAGCCCGGAACTCGGCTACCCGGCGATCCTCGTGCCGATGGGCCCGGGCAAATGGGGCCCCGATTCGACCGAGTGGGTGTTCCATCTGATGTCGCTGCCGGGCGACCACAAGCGCCATGACGAGGCGACCGCCGTGGCAGAGATGAAGAAAGCCTTCGGCCTGCCCGACCTCGAGCTTCAGGTGCACATGATCAATTACTGGCCGCTCGATGCGGTCGTCGCGTCACGGTTTCGGGTCGGCCGCGCCTTCATCGTCGGCGACGCCGCGCATCGCATGCCGCCGGCCGGCGGCCATGGCCTCAACACCGCGGTGCAGGATGCCTACAACCTGTGCTGGAAGATCGCCGCGGTTCTTCGGCGCCAGGCCGGCCCGGCGCTGCTCGACAGCTACGAGGCCGAGCGGCGGCCGCTCGCCCAGCGCACGGTCGCTTCGGCGCTGCGCAACTGGACCAACGGCAAGCTGGTGGCGGCCGGCTTCGGTTTTTCGCAAGGCCATACCCGGGAACAGAACTGGGCCAACCTGAAGTCGCTGTGGAGCGACGGCGCGGAAGGCGACGCGGCCCGCCGCCGTGGCAACGAGGGCCTCGCGGCCAACACGCCGACCTACAACCACCTCGACCTCAGTTTCGGCCACAGCTATGCCCAGGGTGCGCTGGTGCCGGAGGCCGCCGCCACCGCCACGCCGACGGCGGCGGAAGGCGGCGTCTATCAGCCGAGCACCCAGCCCGGCCACAGCGTGCCGCACGCCTGGCTCGAAGACCTGCACGGGCGCACGTCGATCGGCCAACTGGTCGGCCGCGGCCGCTTCACGCTCCTGGCGGGCGAGGACGGCAGCGCCTGGTGCGAGGCGGCGGGTGCGCTGGCGCGGCGCTACGGCTGGCCGCTCGACGCCTTGACCATCGGCGTCGCCACCGGCACCTGGCTCGACAACCGCCGTGAGTGGTCGCGGCGCAGCGGTGTCGGTACCGCCGGTGCCGTGCTGGTGCGCCCCGACCGCTTCGTCGCCTGGCGCAGCACCGATCTGCCGGCCGACCCGCTCGCCGCGCTCGAGGCGGCGTTGAGGCAGGTGCTCTCCGCCGAGCCGCAGGCCGTGGCGCCCACACCGGTCCGGCAGACGCCGTCCACCATCGCCGCCTGAAGCGCAGGCCGAGCTCGCCCATCGCATCGATGGCGCCGACCGCTTCGTCACAAAGCCGCCAGCGCCTTCGATTCGCCGCCCGCCCCCGCGATTCGCGGGTGGCTCCAGGCGCAAACTACCGAAAAGCAAGGAGTTGATCGACATGCCCAAGATCCAAGTCGCCGAACTGGCCTACGTTCGCATCCAGGTGCCCGATCTGGACGCGGCCGAGCGGTTCTTCATAGCCTTCGGCCTGCTGACCCGGGCACGAACGGCCGACCGGCTCTACCTGCGTGCCTCCAGCGGCGATCACCACGTCGTCGTCGCCCACCAGGGTGAGCGGCGGATGCTGGCCATGGCTTTCGAGGTGCCGCACGAGGACGACCTTCGGCGCGCGGCCGACATCGAAGGTGCATCACCCATCGAGGCCATCGACGGCCCGGGCGGCGGCCGGCGCGTCACGCTGGTCGATCCCGACGGCAACCATGTCGAGATCGTCCACGGCCTCGAGAAAACCGAGCCGCTGCCGCTGCCGGTGCAGCACTTCAACTCCGCCTCGCACCGCTCGCGTCGCCTGAACGCGGTGGTGCGGCCACAGCACGGGCCGTCGCGGGTGCTGCGCATCGGCCACGTCGTGCCACGCTCGCCGAACGTCGGCCGAATGGCGCAGTGGTACTCGAAGACGCTCGGCCTGCTCGAATCCGACGACGTGCCGCTACCCGGTGGCAGCGACGACCTGCTGATGTCCTTCCTGCGGCTCGATCAGCATCAAACCCCGGTCGACCACCATGTGCTTCCGGTCTTGAAGGGCGGGCAGAACCAGATCCATCACATCTCGTTCGAGGTGCAGGACATCGACGACCTCCACACCGGCCACGAAGCGCTGGGCGCGGCCGGCTACCAACACGTCTGGGGCGTCGGCCGGCACTTCCAGGGCAGTCAAATCTTTGACTACTGGCTCGACCCGTTCGGCGTCATGTACGAGCACTGGACGGACAGCGACATGCTCGACGCCAGCGTGCCCAAAGGCGTGACCCGGCTCGACGACATGCACGTGCCCTGGGGGCCGGCGATGCCGCAGGCGTTCCTCGACCAGGGCACGCGCTGAACAGGGCAGGCACTCAAGGGCAAGCGGCGAACGAGTGAACCCGGCGCGGCCCGGGGTCAGAGCAGCGCCGCGACTGTCCGTTCGAGGTTCGCCGCAGCCGCTTTCATGCGCGGCGCCAGTTCGGCCACGGCGCGCTCGTGCGGCAGGGCCGACTTGATCCAGATCACCGAGATGCAGCACAGCACCTTCTGACCGATCATCACCGGCACCGAGATGCTCGAGGTCTTCGGCATCAAGCCGCCAGCACGCGTGCCGTAGCCGTCATGGGCAATCTGATCGAGTTGGCGGATCAGCAATTCCCGGTCGGCCGCCGTCGGCAAGAGACGCGCGACTTCCGGAAGATCGATCAGCCAATCGCGTTCATGCAAGGGGCAGAACGCGAGATAGGTCCGACCCGATGCCGTCTCGGTGATCGGCAATCGCCGGCCCATCATGCCGTAATCGATCGACATCGCACTGCGCTCGTGCGTTGTCCGCCGGATGGCCATCGAACCGGTCTCGAATGTGAACAGGCACAGCGGCCATAAGACGTCTTCGCCCAATGCGACCAGTTGCGGCCATGCGGCATCGATCCATTCTTCGTCGAGAAAACCCGCGCTCAACGATTGCACCTGACGGCTCAAACGAAAGCCGGTGCTGCCCGCGTGCCGGCCGACGTAGCCGAGCGACTCGAGCGTGTCGAGCAGGCGGTAGACGGTCGAGCGCGGGACGCCGACCCGCCGGCCCAACTCGGTGACGCTCGCGCGCGGGTTTTCGTTCATCGCTCGCAGCAGACGCAGGCCACGCTCGAGGCTGCGGACACTGTCCACGGACTTTTCGTCCCCGACGCTTTCCAACATGCCGCTGCAACCCGGTTCGATCTTGTCGACGCCTGAGAACTCGATTCGTCCCACTCAGCGGACGCATTGTGCGCGCTGCTTGTACGCCTGTACAGCTTGCACGAAGCTTCCTGCCTGAATGAACACCGGCGTGGGTGCTTCGATCCGAAGAAGCCACGACCGCGAGTCGAATCACAAGATCAGAAAAACAGCGTCATCACCCGGCATCGCGGGATTCACGCAAGAAAGAGACAGAGAAATGCCTGATTCAGCGCCAATCTACAGCGAAGACATTTATACCGAGACCGCCATTCTCGAGCCCTATGGTCATTACCGCGCCCTTCGTGACCTGGCGCCGGTCGTCCACCTGAAGCAGCATGATGTGTATGCGATGGGCCGATACGACGAAGTGGTCACGTCCTTGCGCAACCACCGGGTGTTCTCGTCGTCCTCGGGCATTGCCGTCAACGACACGACCAACCGGGTCGCGGCCGGCACGCTGATCTCGAGCGACCCGCCACTGCACGACCAGTTGCGCAAGATCGTCGGCGCGCCGTTGACGCCTGCGGCCGTGTCGTCGCTGCGGCCACAGATCGAGGCCGCGGCCGAGGCGCTCGTCGAGCGGCTCACCGCGCAAGGGGGCTTCGACGCCGCAACCGAGCTCGCACAACATCTGCCGCTGACGATCGTCTCGCACATGGTCGGTCTGCCCGACATGGCGCGCGACAGCATGCTCACCTGGGCCGCCGCGACCTTCGACATCTTCGGCCCGGACAACGACCGGACCCGCCAGGCGCGCCCGGTCGTGATGGAGATGCGCGGCTACATCGCATCGCTCGCCTCCCACGACAAGGTCAAGGCCGGCAGCTGGGCCGATCGGCTGCTCGACCATGTCGATGGCGGCCTGATCGAGCCCGAGCAGTTCGCGACCCTGCTGCGCGACTACCTCGGCCCGTCGCTCGACACGACGATCTTCGCGACCTCCAACCTGATCCACCTGTTCGGCCAGAACCCCGATCAGTGGCAGGCATTGCGCGACGATCCGTCGCTCGCCCGCAATGCGATCAATGAAGCGGTGCGGCTCGAGTCGCCGATCCGCGGCTTCAGCCGGCGCGTCATCGAGGATGTCGAAGTCGCCGGCGTCGCGCTGCCCGCCGGATCCCGGGTGCTGATGCTCTATGCCTCGGCCAATCGCGGCGAACGCAAATGGGAGGACCCGGAGCGCTTCGACATTCGCCGCCGGGTCGTCGATCAGGCCGGGTTCGGCTTCGGCGTGCACAGCTGCGCCGGCATGCACCTGGCGCGGCTCGAGATCGAATCGCTGCTGAAGGCGCTGATCCCGCGGGTCGGGCGCTTCGAGCTCGGCACGCCGGTGCGGGCCGTCAACAACACCCTGCGCGGCTTCGCCAGCTTGCCGGTCACGGTGCAATGAAGCCCCTGGCCACGGCGACGGTCCGGCAGGGCCCGATCGGCCATGTCGACACCCGCGGGGCGTCCCATTCCGACGCCGGTGGTCGGATGGACGCCGATGTCCAAGCGGGTGCCAATGTCGACGCCGACGCCGACACCGACACCGGTGCCTGTGCCCGCGCCGAAGCTGCCGATGTCCTCGTCGTCGGTCTGGGCCCGGTCGGCGCCACGCTCGCCGCGCTGCTCGGTCGAGCCGGCTTGCGGGTGTTGGCGCTCGAGCCGTCGGCGACGATCTACCCGTTGCCGCGCGCCGCCCACATCGACCACGAGGCGATGCGGATCTTCCAGTCGCTCGGCATCGCCGGGCGGCTGACGCCGCATCTGCGGCCGGCGCCGGACTACGAATTTCGCAGCGTCACCGGCGGGGCGCTGATGCGCGTCGAGCGCGAAGGCGTCACCGGCGCCTGCGGCTGGCCGGTCAGCTTCAACATCCATCAACCCGGCATCGAAACGGAGCTTCGCGCCCTGCTGGCGACGCTACCGACCGTGCAGGTTGCCTACGGCGCGCGTTTCGAGGCGCTGCTGCGCAACGACGCCGATGGCGTGGTCGCGAGGTTCGCGACCGCCGATGGCCGGGCCACGACCGTGCAGGCGAGCTTTCTCGTCGGCTGCGACGGCGCCTGGAGTCCGGTTCGCAGCGCGCTCGGGATCGAACTCGACGACTATGGGTTCGACGAGCCGTGGCTGGTGGTCGATGCCCAGGTGCCCGACGAGAGCGGCTTTCCGCCCCTGAACCTGCAGCTCTGCGATCCCGCGCGCCCGACCAGCTTCGTTCACATGGGCCCGGGCCGGCTGCGCTGGGAATTCATGCTCAAGCCGGGCGAGGACGGCGCGGCCATGCAGCGGCCCGAGTCGCTCGCGGCGCTGCTGGAGCCGTGGCGCGAGCGGGGCGCGATCGAAATCGAGCGCAGCGCCGTCTACCGGTTCCACGGGCTGGTGGCCCGCCAATGGCGTGCGGGCAGGGTGTTTCTCGCCGGCGACGCCGCGCATCAGATGCCGCCGTTCATGGGCCAGGGCATGTGCTCGGGCCTGCGCGATGCGGTCAATCTCGGCTGGAAGATCGAGCGGGCCGTGCGTGGCGACGGTTGCGAGGCGCTGCTGGCGAGCTACCAGCAGGAGCGCGAGCCGCACGTCCGTTTCATCATCGACAAGGCGATCGAGATGGGCCGCCTGGTGTGCACGCTCGACCCGGAAGTCGCACGCCGCCGCGACACGGCCATGCTGGCGGCAC
>CAXTDH010000011.1:16910-17309 GCA_964242405.1 uncultured Rhizobacter sp.
CACCCCGCATCGGCCGGCCGCTGCCGTTCCCGGCGTTTGCGGCCGGCTGGCTGCAGGGCGTCGCGCCGCCGGCGGGCGAGATCTTTCCCCAGCCGGTCGACCGGTCCGAGGCCCGACCGCGCTTTCTCGACGACGTGCTCGGCCCGGGTGCCTGGCTGATCGTCGCGGGCGACGGGCTGCCGGCGCAGCCGGTCACGGCAACGCCGCTGCAGTTCGTGCCGCTCGGCTCCGACCTGCTTTCGCCGGCGTTGCGCCTGGCGCTGGCCGATTGGCTGGCCGGGCGGCAGGTCGCGGCCGAGCTGGTCCGGCCCGACCGGCAGGTGTTCGGCTGCGGTGCGCCCGCGTCGCTGCTCGATGCCTGGTTCAACGGCAGCGAAAGCGCGGCGGCCGGCGCCGCGG
>CAXTDH010000012.1:0-1739 GCA_964242405.1 uncultured Rhizobacter sp.
GCCCAAGGACATCCGCTTCGGCGACAACCTCCCGAAGACGCGCAGCGGCAAGATCATGCGGCGGTTGTTGCGCTCGGTGGCGAAGGGGGAGGCGATCACGCAGGATGTGTCGACGCTGGAGAACCCGGCGATCCTGGATCAGTTGGCGGACGCCAACTGATCGAGCAGCGACGCTGTCGACGGCCGGGTTAAGGCGCAGCGTGCTGCTGAAGAAGTGAGGCGTGGCTTCAAGGTTTAGGCCCAGTCACCGATAACGGTTCGTACCGTCGCGGGGAGCCGCGCCGGGCGCTCCTGTTCGTACTTGATCGGCCGCCATGAAACCCTTTGCTTCTGCCTTCTTCGCCACGTCCGCCCTGTTGCTCGCGATCACCGTGGCCTCGCCAGCGCAAGCGGCCGACCCGAAGGCGACCATCGCCGACCTGGATGCTCGCCTCGCCAAGATCGGCGTGGCCAAGATCGAGGGAAGCGACAAGCTGGGCGACAAGACGGTACCCGTCCTGTTCTTCGGCGAGCGCAAGATCAACAGCAACTACGACGTGGTCGATGCCGTGCGCAAGGCCCACGACGCGACTGCGACCGTCTTCGTCAAGGACGGCGACGAGTTCGTCCGGGTGAGCACCAACGTGCTCACGCCCGAAGGCAAGCGCGGGGTCGGCACGCAGCTGGCGCGCAACGTCGCCTATGCGTCGCTCATCAAGGGCAACCCGTATTGCGGCCCGATCGACGTGCTCGGCACGCCGTTCGACGCCTGCTACGACCCGATCAAGGACGCGAGCGGCAAGCTCGTCGGTGCCAGCTATATCGGACAC
Source organism: uncultured Rhizobacter sp. (assembly GCA_964242405.1). Taxonomy (GTDB): domain Bacteria; phylum Pseudomonadota; class Gammaproteobacteria; order Burkholderiales; family Burkholderiaceae_C; genus LMDS01. The sequence continues at coordinate 810 of CAXTDH010000012.1, forward strand.
AAGAAGTAGCCTGCGCCGCGCCCGGTTCCTGCTCATGAAACTCCTGCCCCGCATTCGCGGCGCGTTCGGCGGCATGCCGATTCGCGGCCAACTCTTTGCCGCCTTCGCGCTCGTGCTGCTGCTGACGGCGGTGGTGGGCGGCTTCTCCCTCTTCAGCCTCGCCCGGGTCAACGGCCAGGCCGACGCGCTCGCCTCGAAGTGGCTTCGTGGGGTCGGCTTGCTCGCTGAGATCCGGGGTGCAATGGTGGAGATGCGCGAGTTTGAGGTGAAGCACAGCCGCACCACCGACGCGAGCTACTTCAGCGAATACGAGGAGAAGATCGCGGCCGCGGGCAAGCGAGGCGAGGCGACGCTGATGCGTTACCGGGCGCTGGCGTCGGACGATGCGGAGCGGGAACTGGGCGGCAAGCTCGCCCGCGCCGCTGCCGCGTACCGCAAGTCGGCTCAGACCGTGCTGGCGCTCGGCCGGCAGAAGAAGCAGCAGGATGCAGCCGAGATCAGCGACGGCGCGGCGAGCATGTCCTACGACGAATCGATGAGCACACTCGACTCGCTGTCGACGCACGACTTTACCGGCGGCGCCCAGGCGGCAGTCGTCGCATCATCGATCTATGGCGATTCCCGGCGCCTGGTGGCGGCGCTCATGCTCACGGCTTTCGGTGCCGGCGTCGCACTGGCGCTCGTCATCACCGGCCAGCTGTTGCGCCAGCTCGGGGGCGAGCCGAGTGTGGCGGCGGACGTGGCCAGAGGAGTCGCCGAGGGCGATCTCACCACCCGCATCGAGCTGCGCGCCGGCGACGCGGAAAGCCTGATGGCTCGACTGAGTGCGATGCAGCGCGGCCTGATCGCCGCCGTCAGCGACGTCAGAAGCGGCTCGCAGAACGTCGCGACCGCCAGCGCCCAGATCGCGGCCGGCAACCAGGACCTGGC
>CAXTDH010000012.1:1749-12372 GCA_964242405.1 uncultured Rhizobacter sp.
GGCTTCCTCCTTGCAGGAGACGGCCACGACGATGGACGGGCTCGGCGCGACGGTGAAGAACAACGCTGCGAACGCGCGCCAGGCGAGCGAACTCGCTCGCGGGGCTGCGACCGTTGCCCTCAAGGGGGGCGCCGTCGTGGGCGAGGTGGTCGAGACCATGCGCGGCATCAACGCGAGCAGCAAGCGGATTTCCGACATCACGGCGGCGATCGATTCGATCGCCTTTCAGACCAACATCCTGGCGCTGAACGCTGCCGTGGAGGCGGCGCGCGCCGGGGAGCAGGGCCGGGGCTTCGCGGTCGTCGCGACCGAAGTGCGGAGCCTCGCCAAGCGGAGCGCCGACGCGGCGCGGGAGATCAAGGCCCTGATCAGCAGCAGCGTCGAGCAGGTCGAGCGCGGCACGGACCTGGTCGGCAGGGCGGGCGAGACCATGGGGGAGATCGTCGCGGCCATCGGCAAGGTATCAAACATCGTCGCCGAGATCAGTTCGGCGAGCGCCGAGCAGAGCGCCGGCGTGAGCCAAGTGGGCCAGGCCGTGTCCCTGATGGACGAGGCGACCCAGCAGAATGCGGCGCTCGTCGAGCAAAGCGCGGCCGCCGCCGAGAACATGAGCCAGCAGGCCCAGCAACTGGTGCGTGCCGTGGCCGTGTTCCGGCTAAGCGAAATCGGTTGAAGCCAGGCCGGACCTGCGAGCCGCGCTGTCGCGCCCGGTCGCCCGGTCGCCCGGTCGCTTGACATCACGGCGGCATGCCGTGCGGCAGCCTGATCCTCCTCCGCCACCGCAACAAGCCGACGGCGTAGCCGCAGTAGTAGCTCGCGAGCGTGCCGAAGACCCACAGCGTGATCGGCGTCGCGCCGAGTTGCTCGAAGCCGCCGGTCCGGTCCCGGATCGAGTCGGCGATCTCGAGGCCCCGGTACACGAGCCGGGAAATGAGCAGCGCCGAAAGAGCGATGCCGATTGGCGCGAAGGGGGTGAAGTACGGGCCGTCGTCGCTCAGCTCGAAACGGCTGAGCCGCAAGCCGATGACGGCCAGGGTGATGCCGATCAGGATGCCGGCGGCCAGGGCGGCAAGCGATTTCGGCTCGCCGAGCGCGCCCAGCGCCAGGAATCCCAGGACTGTCGGGAACAACAACACCGAGCCGCGGTGGCGCCAGAGCCGGGAGCGCTGCCGGGCGACCAGCAATCGCACCCGGGCAATCACCCGCCAGAGGATGAACACCGCGCCCGCGGTGAGAGCGATGGTGGGGTGGTGCAGGGCAGCGGGAAGGTGCATGGAGCGGCGATTTTCGCTCCGACCGCGAAGCCGAAGCCCGCCCAATCCCCTTGCCTACAATCGCCGCTCTTTCGCAGCGTCAGCATCCCATGAACGTCAACCCATCCTGTTTCAAGGCCTACGACATCCGCGGCGTCGTCGGCACGGGCATCGACGACGCCTTTGCCGAGCACCTCGGCCGGGCATTCGGCACCGAGGCCTTGAAAGCCGGCGACCGGGCTGTCGCCGTCGGCCGCGATGGCCGGCTGTCGGGGCCGGGGCTGGTGGCGGCATTGATCAAGGGGCTGGCCTCGACCGGCCTGGACGTCGTCGACCTCGGGGCGGTGACGACGCCGATGCTCTACTACGTGGCGGCGACCCGGGCGCGGCGTGGCTGCCGCAGCGGCATCATGGTCACGGGCAGCCACAACCCGAAGGATTACAACGGCTTCAAAATGGTGCTCGCGAGCAAGGCGATCTACGGCGAGGAGATCCAGGGCCTGCGCCAGCGGATGGAGGCCGAGGACTACACCCAGGCCGAAGGCCGCTCCGCGGCGATGGACATCGGCGCCGAATACCTCGCCCGCATCGTCGCCGACTGCAAACTCGCCCGGCCGCTGAAGATCGTCGTCGACTCGGGCAACGGCATTCCGGGCGCCTCGGCCCCCGGCATCCTGCGCGCCCTCGGCTGCGACGTGACCGAGCTTTACTCCGAGGTCGACGGCGACTTCCCCAATCACCACCCCGACCCGAGCAAGCCCGAGAACTTGGCCGACCTGATCCGCACCGTGCAGGAAACCGGCGCCGAACTCGGCCTGGCCTTCGACGGCGACGGCGACCGGCTCGGCGTGGTCACCAACGACGGCCAGATCATCTACCCCGACCGGCAGCTGATGCTGTTCGCGACCGACATCCTTAAGCGCAATCCGGGCGGCACCATCATCTTCGACGTCAAGTGCACCCAGCGCCTGGCGCCGCTGATCCGCAAGGCCGGCGGCAAGCCGCTGATGTGGAAGACGGGGCATTCGCTGATGAAGGCCAAGCTGCGCCAGAGCCGGGCGCCGATCGCCGGCGAGATGAGCGGCCACATCTTCTTCGCCGAGCGCTGGTACGGCTTCGACGACGCGACCTACACGGCCGCGCGCTTGCTCGAGATCCTGTCGCGCAGCCGCAACCCGAGCGGCGTGCTGAACCGGCTGCCGACGAGCTTTTCGACGCCCGAACTGAATGTGCCCTGCGCCGAAGGCGAGCCGCGAACGGTCGTCGAGGCGCTGCTCGCCCAGGCCGACTTCCCCGGCGCCGTGGAGATCATCACCATCGACGGCCTGCGCGTCGACTACAAGGACGGCTTCGGCCTGATCCGCGCCAGCAACACCACGCCGGTGCTGGTGCTGCGCTTCGAGGGCCATACCGCCAAGGCGCTGGAGCGCATCCAGAACCGGATGATGGCGGCGCTGCTGGCGGTCAAGCCGGATGCCGCGGTCGCGGCCGCCGCTCACTGACCGTCGCCGCTCGCGCACCGGTGGATCGGGTGACAGGCACCTGACGCTCCAAGCGGCGTGCGCATCCTGATCGTCAAGCTCTCGTCGCTGGGGGACGTGGTTCATGCAATGCCGGTCGTCCACGATCTGCGGGCGGCGTTTCCGGGGGTCGTCATCGACTGGGTGGTCGAGCCCGGCTTCGCGCCGCTGGTGCAGCGCGTGCGCGGCGTCGCCGACTGCATCGAGTGCCCGTTGCGCCGCTGGAGCCGCAATTGGTGGACCGGTGCGACACGGGCCGAGTGGCGGCGCTTCCGTCAGCGGCTTCGCCAGGAGCGGTACGAGGCCGTGCTCGACTTGCAAGGCCTGACGAAATCGGCGGTCATCGCCCGCCTGGCTCACGGCGTGAGCTATGGCCTTGCCAATCGCACCGAGGGAGCGAGCCATGAGCCGCCGGCCCGGTGGCTGATCGACCGGTCGATCGCGGTGCCGGAACGGATCACCGCCGTGGACCGATCTCGTCTGCTCGCCGCCCGGGCGCTCGGCTACGTGCCGCCTTCCGGCCCACCGTGTTTCGGCTTGGAAGCTCGTGCCGCCATCCCCGCTGACGCACCCGTCCTCGTGCCGGCGCGACAACCGACGCTCGCCTTCATCCACGGTAGCTCGCGCGACGACAAGCTCTGGCCGGAGGACCACTGGATCGCCTTCGGCCGGCGGGCGGTCGATGCCGGCTGGCGGCTGGCGCTGCCCCATGCGGGCGAGGCCGAACGGGCGCGAGCCGAGCGCCTGGCCGCGGCGCTGGGCGGTCCGGCGGTGGCCGACGTCTGGCCAGCGATGAGCCTGGACGCGCTGCTCGACCGGCTGGCCGCGACCCAGGGCGCCGTCGGCGTCGACAGCGGCTTGAGCCACGTCGCGGTGGCGCTCGGCCTGCCGAATGTTCAGCTCTACAACTTCGCCACCGCCTGGCGCACCGGGCCGCCGATGGCGGGCGGCGAGGCGGCGTCCCGGCAGGTATCGGTCGAGGGCACGCCCTGGCCGACGGTCGACGAAGCGTGGGCGGCCTGGCAGGACGTGATCGAGGCGGTGGCGGCGTGAACGACGATGCCCGTCGTCACGTCGAAGCGGCGCGAGCCGCTGAGCCCGTTGCACCGGCGGGCAGCTTGCCGGACGCGCTGCCCAGCGACCGTCATCGCCCGCCGGTCGTCGGACCGAACAGCCCGCAGCGCCCGCCGGTCGTCGGACCGAACAGCCCGCAGCGCCCACCGCCTGTCACGCTGGGCAGCCGCCTGGCGCTCGGCGTTTACTCGACGCTGCTTCGGCTCCTCACGCCCGCCTACCTGCTTCGCCTCTGGCGCCGCGGGCAGGCGGAACCCCTGTACCGCTCCCGAATCGGCGAGCGCCTGGGCTTCTACGGCCGAGCGCCGAAATCCTCAGGCTGGATCTGGGTCCATGCCGTCTCGCTCGGCGAAACCCGGGCCGCGGCGGCGCTCGTCGAAGCGATGCGGCATGAGCGGCCGAGCTTGCGCCTGTTGCTCAGCCACGGCACCGGCACCGGTCGCGAGGCCGGCGCCGACCTGCTGCGCAACGGTGATCGACAGGTGTGGCTGCCCTGGGACACCCCGGGCGCGACCCGGCGCTTCTTCCGCCACTTCCGGCCCGCGGTCGGGGTGTTGATCGAGACCGAGGTCTGGCCGAACCTGCTGCTCGAAGCCAGGGCGGGCGGCGTGCCGATGGTGCTCGCCAGCGCCCGGCTGAGCGAGCGCAGCCGTCGCCGCGGCGCGCGCTTCGCCGCCGTCCTGCGGCCGGTGGCAGCGACCGTCCCACTGGTGCTGGCCCAGACCGACGCCGATGCCGGTCGGCTCCGTTCCGCCGGCGCGCCGCAGGTCGAAGTCGTCGGCAACCTGAAGTTCGACATGGCGCCCGATGCCGACCTGCTGGCGCGGGGCCGCGCCTGGGCCGCCCTCCAAAGCCGCCCCATCGCGCTCGCCGCCAGCACCCGGGAAGGCGAGGAGTCGATGCTGCTCGATGCCTGGGCACGACTGCCGGCGCCGCGCCCGCTGCTGCTGATCGTGCCGCGCCATCCGCAGCGCTTCGACGACGTGCAGGCACTCATCGACAGCGCCGGGCTGAGCGTCGCCCGACGCAGCGCCTGGGCCGACGGCCCGCCACCCGACGAGGCGTTCGCGGCCGACGTCTGGCTGGGCGACTCGATGCGCGAGATGCCGCTCTACTACGGCCTGGCGCAGGGGGCGCTGCTCGGCGGCAGCTTCGCGCCGTTCGGCGGCCAGAACCTCATCGAAGCCGCCGCCTGCGGCTGCCCGGTGGTCCTCGGGCCGCACACCTACAACTTCAGCGACGCCGCCGAGGGCGCCATCGAGGCCGGCGCCGCGTTTCGGGTCACGGGCATGGCGGCTGGCGTCGAGAAGGTCTGCAGCCTGCTCGCCGACCCTGTCGGGCGACGCACCGCGGCCGCAAACGCCGAAGCATTCGCCGCCCGCCACCGCGGCGCCGCGCGGACCATGGCGCGGCGGATCGTCGATCTGCTGGACGATGTCGGGCAAGCGGCGGCTGGTTGATGCGAGGCGAGCTTGAGTGCAGTCGCTGACTAATCCTGACCACCTTTCGTCCCCTTCCTTCAGTGCCGCGAGGTCGTCCGCTGTCAGGGCGGTGACGGAGACGGTGACGGAGACGGAGACACGCGATTCCCTCCCTTATCCTCATCTGCCGCACCACACGGCGGCGAAGGCGCCCTGGTACGCGTGAGCCTGTGACCCGAATGCCCTCTCAGCGTTCGATCAACCCGTTGACCGTCGCCACGTCATCGGCCGTCACGCGGCCGGAGGCCTGGCGCAGGCGCAGGCCGGCCAGCACGACGTCGTAGCGGGCCCGGGCGAGTTGCGCCTGGGTGTTGAAAAGCTGCGCCTGCGCATTCAGCACGTCGATGTTCACCCGCACCCCGACCTTGTAGCCGAGCTGGGTCGCCTGCAGGGCCAGCAGGCTCGATGATTCGGCCGCCTGCAGCGCGTTCACCTGGGCCGCGCCCGAACGCAGGCCGTAGAAGGCGGTGCGCGTCGCCTGCGCCACGCTGCGCCGCTGGGCGTTCAGGTCGGCGAGCGACTGGTCCTCGAGCACCAGCGTCTCGCGGATGCGGTTCTGCACCTGGAAGCCCGAGAAGATCGGGATGTTGACCGACACCCCCACGGTCGCCGACGTGGTGCTGCCGCGCTGCGAGTAGGCCACGCCGTCCGGCACGCCGCTCGCCTGGAAGCTGCCGTTGCCCGCCTGGTAGCCGCGGCCGTAGCTGGCGGTGAGCGCCGCGGTCGGCAGGCGGCCGGCCTTCGCCTTCTCGGTCTCGAGCCGGGCGATGTCGAGCCCGAGCAGCGCCCGCCGGACCAGCGGGTGCTCGCTCTCGGCACGCGCCACCCAGTCGTCGACCGCGGGCGGCGAGAGCGTCGGCAGCACCACCGGCACCGCGAGCGGCCTCGGTTCGACGTTGCTGCGGCCGACCAGGGTGTCGAGGGCGATGCGGTTGTTGACCAGGCCGTTCTCCGCCTGGATCAAGGTCGCCTGGGCGAGGTCGAAGCGGGCCTGGGCTTCGCGGGTGTCGGTGATGGTCGCGGTGCCGACCTCGAAGTTGCGCTTGGCGGAGGCCACCTGTTCGGAGATGGCGGTCAGGCTGGTCTGCGCCGTGGCCAGCGTGTCCTTGGCCGCCAGGACGTCGAAGTAGGCCTGGGCGACACGCAGGATCAGGTCCTGGTCGGCGACTTCGAAGTTGGCGCGCGAGATCTCGAGCGACTTCTCCGCCTGGGCGATGGCGACGTCGTTGACCCGGTTGTAGAGCGGCTGCGAGCCGCTCAAGGCGGCGTTGGCCTGGTTGGTGGCGGTCGAGAGGACGGATTGGTCGGGCGTGTTCGTCAGCGACCGCCCGGCGCTCAATTGCACGCCGACGTTCGGCAGCTTCAACCCGCGCGCCTGGGCCACCCGGTATTGCGCCGAATCGAGCAGGGCGCGCGCCGAGAGCAGGGTGGCGTCGTAGCCGCGAGCGGCCTCGTAAAGCTGCTGCAGGCTCTGGGCACGCGCGGGCAGAGCGTAGCCCGCTGTCAGGGCGACGAGTGACCACAACAGCAGGCGGCGCGTCGTTTTGGTTCGCCGGCGGCGCGGCAGCCCGGCCGGCAGGCGGTTCGTTGAGTCGGTGGGCAAGCGCATCAGCGAGGTTATAGGGCAGGGCACGTCGACGGGACATCACCTCCGGACGATCTGCGCATTTCGCTGTCCGAAGCGCCTGTCGACGTGGACAGACGGGGACAGACCGGGGCGGGCGGGGCGAGACGGGGCCAGGCGGAGACAGACCGGGGCAGGCGTCGGCGACGACCGGCCGACACGTGCGCCGTCTTTCAGGTCGAAGTGGGAAGAGCGCCGGCAACCGGCTCGCCGTTGCTCAGCCGAGTCGCAAGGCCGGCAGCAGGGCCGCGCTCACCCAGGCGCCGACGGCACCGAGCGCGCAGCCGGCGAGCAGGTCGCTGGGGTAGTGGTGGGCGCAGGCGAGCCGGCCCCAGGCGATCACCGCCCATACCGATGCCGCGGCCCAGGTCGTCCCGGGGTAGGCCTGAACGAGCGGGATTGCGACGGCAGTGGCGGTCATGCAATGGCCGCTCGGAAACGAGTAACGATCGAGCGGCAGCGCCGACGGCATCAATTGCGGCATTCGCTCGAACGGTCGCAGACGCCCGACCCCGCGCTTGATCAACGGATAGACGGCATGGGAAGCCCGATCGCCACGCCCGCGGTCAGGATCACCAGCCAGGCGCGAAGCGAATTTGCCAGCAGCAAGGCGACGCCGAGGAACAGGTAGATCCAGCCATCGCCGAGCCAGTTGCCGACCTGCGCGATCCGACAGGCCACCGGATGGTCGCCGACCCGGTGTTGCGCACTCACGATCATCATCTCGATGCGGTGCGCACTGCCCAGACGGTGGCGCATGCGGGCGGTGACCAGCGAGCGCCGGCTGCGGCCGTCGATGCCTTTCGGATCGCCACTGTCGATGTTCACACCCGCATCTCCCGGTGGTCGGTGGCGCTTCGCAGCCGCGTCGATGGCAGGCCGGCCCATTTATAGCCGATCCGCTGCGCGGGCCGTGCGATCGGATCGCATCGGAATTCGGTGCATGCGCGTAGCTTTCTCGAACCTGCGCTCGGCCACCTGACGTGCGCCAACGCACAGACTGGAGTTCGGACAACGGGCACCGTGGCGCGCGAAACCGTCAACTTCCGCATCTCAACCGAAGGTTCAAACCGTGATCATCTCCATATTGAAACGAGCGGCGCGTGCACTGTGCCTGACGATCGTCATCGCCGGTTCATCGGCGCAAGCGGCTGCAGACACGCCAACTGCTGTGGAGGAGTTCCCCGCGCCGGCCGGCTTCAGCGCTGCTTACCGCCGGGTCGATGGCGTCAACCTGCACTACCTGCACGGCGGCACAGGCCCTCTCGTCGTGCTCGTTCACGGCTTCGGGCAGACCTGGTACGAATGGCACCAGCTCATGCCGATGCTCGCCAGAACACACACCGTCGTGGCAGTGGATCTGCCGGCGCTCGGCCAGTCGGACGCACCCAGATCGTATGCGGGTCAAGACGTGGCGCGGCTGCTGTACCAGTTCTCCAAAAGCTTCAGCCCGCAGCGCCCATTCGATCTCGTGGCGCACGACATCGGCATCTGGAACACCTATCCCATGGTGGCCGAGCACCCGTCCGACATTCGTCGTCTCGTTTTCATGGAGGCGCCGATTCCCGATGATGGACTGTACGAGGCGCCGGGCTTTACACCGAAAGGTTCGTCTCCGCTGTGGCACTACAGCTTCTTCGCGGCAGAGGGTCAGGTTGCGGAGCGGCTGATGACGGGCAACGAGCGATTCTTTCTCGACTATTTCATCAAGGTACACGCGACGAACAAGGATGTCTTCACGCCGGCGCTGCTGGATCTCTACGGTCGATCCTATGCAAAGCCGCGCACGTTGCACGGCAGCTTCGAGTACTACCGCGCCCTCAACGAAACAGCACGCCGCAACAAGCCGCTCGCGGCGAACAAGCTGACGATGCCGGTGCTCGCGATCGGCGGCGACAGCAGCATGGGCAAGCAGCAAGGTGAACAACTCAGCCGCTATGCGACGAATGTGAAGGCCGTGGTGCTGCCCGGATGCGGTCATTGGGTGCCGGAGGAATGCGCAGCCGCACTCAATACCCTGGTCGTGGACTTTCTCGATCCGAGCTGAAGACGGCATCGGCTCGAGCCGGATCCACGGGTCGGTACGTTAGCGCACAGACGGCTCTGCCAGGCAACGGCACAGTGATGTTCGAATGCTTTCTGCCTGTAGTTTTTGCGCATTCGCATCCGAAATCCCCGCCGGTTTGCACCGGCACTTTGCAGGTCAAGAAACCATCCGTGTGCCCGCTGCCTGCCACCACATCCGACAACGAACGTGGCCGTTCGCGTCGGGCGTTTTTTCAGCTCGCTGCTGTCGGCGCGATGTCGCTCGGCCCGACGGCCCTCAGCGCGGGTGCGGTGGCGGTTGGGCCAGGGAGCGCCCGCCCGGCGCCGCCGGCCGCCAGCGGCCAGCCCGGCCGGCGCTACCTGATTCGTGGCGGCGCGGTGCTCAGCAACGACGCCTCGGTGGGTGATTTCACCGTCGCCGATGTGCTCGTCGAGGGTAAGAAAATTCTGAGCATCGGTCCACGAGTCGACGCCGGCGACGCCGAGGTCATCGATGCAGCCGGGCGCGTCGTGATGCCCGGTTTCATCGACACCCACCACCATCATTTCGAGACCACACTGCGCAGCCATCTTCCGAATGGGTTGCTCACCGGCGACGGCCTGCCCGCGGGCACTGCCAACTACATGGCTGACGTCATGGGCCGCCTGATGCCGGCCTATCGCCCCGACGACGTACAGATCGCCGAGCTGTTCGGCGCGCTGAGCCAGCTGGACGCAGGTGTCACCACCTCGCTCGACCTGTCGCAGATCCATCACAGCCGTGAGCACACTGAAGCCGCCCTCGCGGGGCTTGCCGAATCCGGCCAGCGGGTGGCTTTCGCCTTTTCCGAAAGCGCGAGCAACAAGGGTTTCGAGGGCGAGGCGCGCCGCATCCGGAGCCGTCACTTCGCGTCCGATGACCAGCTGATGACCCTGGTGATGGGCGGCGAGCTCATGCCGCCCGGCAGCTATGAACGCGCCTGGACGCTGGCGCGCGATCTCGACCTTCCGCTCGTTTCGCACGTCGTGCCGTCCATGGCGCCGGCCTTGGCAAAAGTCGCCCGCGACGGCATGCTGAGCCGCAGATCGCTGCTCGTGCACATGAACGGTATCGACAACGCGACCTGGAAAATCGTCGCCGCGTCGGGCGCCGGCGTGTCGCTGTCGGTCCCGATTGAAATGAGCATGCGGCACGGCATGCCGGTCATCCTGAAGGTGCTGGCGCTCGGCATCGAGCCGTCGCTCAGCTCCGATGTCGAATGCACCATGGCCGCTGATTCGTTCACCCAGATGCGGTCTGCCTTCACATTGCAGCGCATGCTGGCCAGCGAGGCCGCGATCGCCGGTGCAGCCGATGCGCCGAGGCTGCTCACGTCGCGCGACGTCATCCGCTATGCCACGGTGCGCGGTGCCGAGCATCTGTGGTTGGGCGACAAGGTCGGATCGCTCGCGCCTGGCAAACAGGCCGACATCGTCCTGCTCGACGCCACCGCCCTGAACGTGGCGCCGCTGAACAACGTGCCGGGCGCCGTCGTCACGCTGATGGACCGCAGCAACGTGGAGACGGTGATCGTCGCAGGCAAGGTGCGCAAGTGGCGCGGGCGGTTGACCGATTTCGACCGGCCGGGTTTGACTTGACGCAGCAC
>CAXTDH010000012.1:12382-17288 GCA_964242405.1 uncultured Rhizobacter sp.
CGGCGACCTGCCGGCGCTGACGGCACGGATCACCGCGTCTCGCGACCGGCTGTTCGCTGCTGCGAAGGTTCGGCCCAATCTGTTCGGCGACTGAGCGACTCCTTCATGAAAGCCGCGATGCACGAATTATCGACACCGCCGAGCATCAAGACGGCACTGCGCCACGGCGAACGCAGACGCAAGCTGGTCGGTTGGCTGGCCACGGCAGTGACGATGTTGCCGGCGGTCGTCGTCGCGCCGGTCGTCGCCCAGCCCGAGCCGTCCAGGCAGGTGCTCGTCATCGAAGGCGGCACGCTGATCGACGGCAACGGCGGTGCGCCGCTGCGCGACGCCGTGATCGTCATCCGCGGCAACCGCTTCGAGAGCGTCTCGCGCAAGGGCTCGGCAACTTACCCGGCCGGCGCGACGGTGATCGACGCCCAGGGCAAGACCATCTTGCCCGGCCTGATCGACGCGCATCTCCACTACTCGGGTTTCCTTGCCGAGCTGTTGCTGAATCACGGTGTGACGACGGCCTTTGACATCGCCGGCCGCAACATTCATCAGGTCGTCCAGCGTGACGCCATCGCCCGCGGCCGCACCACCGGCCCGCGGCTGTTCGTGCCGGTCAACAGTGTGCTCGGCCCGCCGCATGGAGGCAATGTCGCCTACGGCACCGAAGGGCCACGGACATCCATGTCGACCGAGCAGGCGACGCAGATCGCCCGCGACGCGATCGGTGCCGGTGCCGACTACATCAACATCCGCCGCGGCCTCGGCTTCGAGGCGTTCAAGGCGACCGTCGACGTCGCCCACGCGGCCGGTCTGGCGGTCGTCGCCCAGCCGATCGGCCCGACCGTGTATGCCCGCGAAGCCGTGCTGGCCGGCGCCGACATCCTCGAGCACGCCGCCGGCGTCAGCTTCTCGGTGGCACGCGACCCGTCGCGCTGGAAGGACTGGGGCATCGTCGAGCTGGCGTCGCTCGACGTCAGGCCCTACGCCGACATGGACGACGCCAAGGCCGCCGACCTGATCCAGCTGATGGTGTCGCGCGGAACGTACCTCGAGCTCGACCTGGTGGCCGAAGGCCGCGGCCTGTTCCGTCAGCGCACCGAATGGGAGTTGCAGGACACGCGTCTGCTGGCGCAACCCGGGCTCGCCTACATCCCGCCCGGCGTGCGCGCCAAATGGCTCGGCAACTACAGCGAGTTCGATGCCTGGCCCGCGGCCGATCGCGACATGCTTCGAAGAGGCTTCGAGAACTACAAGCGCTTCGTCGCCATGTTCGTCAAGGCCGGCGGCAAGGTGATGACCGGCGACGACACCTCGTACAGTGGCTGGGCGGTCGCCGGCGCCGGCATCCACCATGAACTCGAACTGCTCGTCGACGCGGGCCTGACGCCGATGCAGGCGATCATGGCCGCCACGCGCAACCCGGCCGCCGGCTACCGCGCGCTCGACAAGGTGGGTACGGTCGAGCAGGGCAAGTTCGCCGACCTGGTGATCGTCGACGCCGACCCGCTGGCGGACATCCGCAACATTCACCGGATCTCGACGGTGATCAAGGACGGCCAGGTGCACGATCTGAGCTATCACCGATGGTTCGCCGACCCTTTCGACGGCGAAGATCTCGAAGCGCCGGAGTGGTACCGCAGCCTGAAGAACCTGAGCGAAGTTCAGGGCATTCGCACGCTGGCCGGGTTGACCGACCCGACCTCGGCCTTCGGCCAGCCCTGCCCTGGCATCGAGGCGTTGTCGCCGATGGTCAAACCCGAAGGAAGCGCGACCTTCGTGCTGACGATCAGGGGCATCAATTTCACGACCCGCTCCGCCGTCCGTTGGGGCCCCCGCGAGGTGCCGGTCAAGTGGGTCAGCGAGACCGAGTTGCAAGCCACCATCGACCCTTCGCTGACCGCGAAAGCCGGCTTCTTCCCGATCGAGGTCAGCAACCCGGGGCCGAACCTGTCGCAGCCGAAATGGGGCAGCACGTCCAACCGGGCTCGCTTCATCGTCGGCCTGACCCCCTGAACCGTGCCGCGATGACGGCCAACAGAGGAGATGACCTGTCTTCAAACATGGAAACCGTGGCCGACGAGTTCTACGCGGCCATCGAGCGCAACGATTTCACCGCCGTCGCGGCGCTGTACGGCGAGGACCTCAAAACCTGGCGCAGCTTCGATCTGGTTTCGCAGAACAAAACCGAGCAGCTGCAGACGCTGGCGGCGATGAACGCTCGGTGGGCTTCGCACTACCGCGTGATGGAGCGACATTTGGTCGGCGACCAGCTGATCCAGCAGCACGAATTGATCCTGACCGAAGAGGACGGCACCGTCGCGCACTGTTTGCAGGCGGCGGCGTTCCTCACCATCCGCGCGGGCCAGGTCCATGTGCTGGAGGAGTATCTCGACTCACGCGATGTCGCTCGGGTGATGAAAGGGATGGAGCAAGCCATCGCAGGCTGAGCCGATTACGGGCAAGCCTGCAGCCGCGGCGCCAGCAGCACCGCGATGCAGGCCGTCCAGCCGGTCTGGTGCGAAGCACCGCAGCCGCGGCCGGTGTCGCCGTCGAAGTATTCGTGGAACAGCAGGTGGTCGCGGAAGTGGGGGTCGTCCTGCTGCCGGGTGTCGTCGCCGAAGCACGGGCGCCGGCCGTCGGAGCCGCGCAGGAAGAGCGACGCCAGGCGTTCGCACAGCGCATCGGCGATTTGCGCGAGGTCGAGCAGCTGCCCGGAGCGGGTCGGAAACTCGACTTGGAAGCGCTCGCCATAGAAGCTGTGGTGGCGCCGCAATGCCTGGATGATGAGGAAGTTGAGCGGAAACCAGATCGGCCCGCGCCAATTCGAATTGCCGCCGAAATCGCGCGTGCGGCTTTCCGCTGGCGCGTACTCGAGCTTCAGGTGCAGGCCGTCGACATCGACGGTCGCCGGATGCGCGGCGTGATATTTCGAGACGGCGCGCAAGCCGAACGGCGACAGGAACTCGTCTTCGTCGAGCAGCCGCGAGAGCACCCGCTTCAGGCGGTCGCGGCGCATCAGCGAGAGCAGTCGGCAATCGCCGTCATTGGTGTCGCCGAAGCGAGAGACGAGTGCCGCGAGATCGGGGCGGTGCTCCAGAAACCAGCGCATCCGGGCACGGAAGTGCGGTACCGCCGCCGTCACGTCGTCGCGCAGCACCTCGACCGCGAGCAGCGGAATCAACCCCACCATCGACCGCACCCGCAGTTCGATGTCGGCGCCGCCGGGCCGGCGCCAGACGTCGTAGTAGAAGCCGTCGGCGTCGTTCCAGAGCCCGGTCGCGTGGACGCCGCCGGTGGCATGCACGGCCTCGGCGATGAACAGGAAGTGCTCGAAGAACTTGGTCGCCAGGTCTTCGTAGACGTGGTGGTGGGCGGCGAGTTCGAGCGCCATCCGCATCAGATCGAGCGCGTACATCGCGACCCAGGCGGTGCCGTCGGACTGGTCGAGCCGGCCGCCGCCGGGCAAGGGCTTGTTGCGATCGAAGAGGCCGATGTTGTCCAGCCCCAGGAAGCCGCCCTGGAAGACGTTGCGGCCCTCGGAATCCTTGCGGTTCACCCACCAGGTGAAGTTCAGCATGAGCTTGTGGAAGACGCGTTCGAGAAAGACGACGTCGCCGACGCCGTTGCGCCGTCGCTCGAGCTCGAAGATCTGCAGGGCCGCCCAGGCGTGCACCGGCGGGTTGGCGTCGCCGAACGACCATTCGTAGGCCGGCAGCTGGCCGCTCGGGTGCATGAAGCGAGATTGCGTCAGCAGCACCAGCTGCGACTTGGCGAAGGCCGGGTCGATGAGGGCGAAGGTTACGCAATGGAAGGCGAGGTCCCAGGCGGCATACCACGGGTACTCCCAGGTGTCGGGCATGGCGAGCACGTCGCCATTGGTCAGGTGCACCCAGTCGGCATCGCGCCCGTCGCGGCGCTCGGGGGGTGGCGGCGGCTGGAGCGGGTCGCCGTCTATCCATTCGCGAATGTCGAAGTGGTAGTACTGCTTGGACCACAGCAGGCCGGCGAGGGCTTGCCGGTGCACCCTGCGCGCGTCTTCGTCGGCCATGCCGTGCTGGAGGGCCGCGTAGAAGGCATCGGCCTCGGCGCGGCGGGCGTCGACGATGCGGTGCCACGGCTCGGTCGGCAGGGCGACGCCGCTCGGCCCCAGCAGCAGGCAGACGCTGGCACTGTCGCCGGCCGCGATCTCGAAGCGGTACCAGGCAGCGACCTTCGTGCCCTCGCGCGCCGGGTTGACGGCTGCCGGGTCACCACCGACCACCCGCTCGCCGATGCCGTCCTTGAAATAGCCTGCCTTCGGCGCGGCGCCGTCGAAGCAGCGCGGGTTGCTCTCGTTGTCACAGAACAGCAGCGTCGGCGAGCCTTCGCAGTGCCAGCTCATCGGCACCAGATCCGGATGGTCGACGCGGACGACGGCAGCACCGTCGCCCCACAGCCGGGGTTTGACGCGCCCGGGCTTCCACGACCAGGTGTTGCGCGCGAACAATTGCGGCAACAGGTGCAAGGCCGCGGCCTCCGGGCCACGATTGGTGGCGGTGATCCGCATCACGATGTCGTCGGGCGCGGCCTTGGCGTATTCGACTTCGACGTCGAAATACCGGTCGTCGTCGAAGACACCGGTATCGGCCAATTCGTATTCGCGCTCGGCCAGGCCGCGACCGGCATTGACCGTGACCAGGCCTTCATAGGGATAGGCGGCCTGCGGGTACGTGTCGAGCATCCGCATGTAGGCATGGCTGGGCACTCCGTCGAGGTAGTGATACGCCTCCTTCACGTCCTCGCCGTGATTGCCTTCGGCGTTGCTCAGGCCGAACAGGCGCTCCTTCAGGATCGCGTCGCGCTCGTTCCAGAACGCCATCGCGAGGCACAGCCGCAGTTGGTCGTCGGCAAAGCCGCCGATGCCGTCCTCGCC
>CAXTDH010000013.1:0-16985 GCA_964242405.1 uncultured Rhizobacter sp.
ATGCGATCCAGCGCACCGGGCGGCGCGCGCGGCGGCGCGGCGCAGGCGGCGAGCGTCAGTGCCGAGATCGCGGCCAGCGCGCGGCGCCCTGCCGAGATCGATGCCGGCCGCCGCAGGGTCGCGGCAGTTCGCTCGAGCGCGCGGGACGCCGCACGGCCGACCGCTGCTGCCGAGCGGGCAGGTGCGACGGCTGCCGAGCGAGCAGGTGCCACGGCTGCCGAGCGGGCAGGTGCGGCGGCTGCCGGGCGGGTCGGGTCGATCATGGGGTTGTCTCCGTGACAAGCCGGGCGCGGAATTCGGCGGGCCGACGACGCACCGGTTGCGCCGGCTCCGGCTCGGGCTGCGCGACGGCCGCCGGGCGCGAAAGCGTGGCCGCGTCGCGCTTGTCGACGCCAGGAATCAACAGCAAGGTGGTGGTCTTGCCCTGCGGGCCGATCAGTACCGCGCTGCGTTCGGTGAGGCGCAGCAGCCGGGCCTCGCCGAGCCGGTCGCCGACCGCCAGCAGCGTGCCGTCGATCACCGCCGCCTGGGCACCGGCGCCGCCGAGCAGCACGGACTGCAGCCGTGCCGGGCGGGCCTCGGCCTGCGTCCGTGCGGGCCGGCCAGGGGCGGCGACACCCGGGATCGCCAGGCCGCCGCTCGGGCGCATCGGATCGGGGAGGGTCGCGCCGGCGCGCAGCGATGACGCCGGAGACGCCGCCGACCCCAGGGAGGCCGGCGTCGGCAACATCGATGCCGATGCCGACCCCGACCCCGGTGCCGAAACGGGATCCAATGCCGGCGCAGCCGGCGCAGCCGGCGCAGCCGTCGCGGCCGTGCCGACCACGGCCGCGGCCAGCGCCGCGTTGACCAGCCGCAGGCCGCTGCCCGCAGGCGTCACAAGGCCCACCATGTTCGCTCGAGGCTGACCGTGTACAGCGTGACCGTCATCACCGAGGCCGGCCAGGCCTTGGCATCGACCGTGATCGGCCCCCAGTACACGTGGCGCGGCAGGCGTTCCACTTCCTGCAGCCAGGATTGCATGTCGGCGTAGCTGCCGCCGACCGACATCTCCACGCCGTGCAGGTAGAGCCAGCTCTCGACAGCGGCGTCGCCGGGCCGCGGGCTGGCACCGGCACGCCCGCTGGAAGCGCCGGACGCTGCCGCCCCGCCGGCGCTGCCCTGCCCCGCGGCAGCGCCGGCGGCGCTTGCCGCGAGCAGCTCGTCGAACGGCGCCACCGGCAGGCTGCGCCAGGCCAGGAGCTGAAGGCCGGCGTGCTGTTTGAGCAGCCCCTCGACCAGCCGCCCCATGTCGCGCGGGGCGGCGAGCGAGCGCCCGAAGCGGGCGAAGTCGGCATCGACGCGGTCGATCCGGCTGCGCAGCAAGGCGATCTGCGCCTTGCGGCCGGCGTTCGGGTCGCGCGACTGAAGCTCCAGGGCGTCCAGCCGCGGTTGCAGTGCCTCGAGTTCGGCGGTGCGCTGCCCGATGTCCTGGAGCAGGCGATTGCGCTGCACCACCGCGGGCTCGATCCAGAGCAACCAGCCGGCCAGCAGCAAGAGCGCGACGCCCGCCCCGACGAGCAGCGCGCGTTCGCGTTGCCGGCGCGCTGTGAACGCGGCACGGGCCCGGTGCCAGCCGGACAGCCCCATCACCGGCTCCCGCCCGGCGCGGTTGCAGCGGCGCTGCTGACACGCAGGTCCGGCGCACCGGTGCCGACCGGCTCGGCGCCGTCGTCGCGGCTGCCGGTGAGCGAGAACTCGACGTACGGCGCGAGCCGCCGCGCCGTGCCGTGCGGCGTCTGCGGTGCGGGTGGCGTATCCGACGCGACCACTGCAGTCGGCGCTTCCTCGGCCGGCCGGCGAACGTCCAGGGCACGGAACGTCTGGCCGCGCAGAGCCGCTTCAACGTTCAGCCGGCCGGCGTAGATCGCGATCAATTCGGGGCGGAACGTGCGGCCGCGCAGCGTCATGCTGCCGTGGTCCATCGTCACGGTGGTCAGCCACAGGCCGTCGACCGACTGGCGGGCGAGCGCCAGCAGCGCAGCGGCATAACCGCCCTCCTGGCGCAGGGCGCCCGAGCCGAGCCGCCGCAAGCCTTCCGTCCGGTGGTCCAGCGTCGCCTGCAAGCCGAGCAACCGGTGCTCCAGCGCGGCGTCGGCCCTCGCGCCGCTGATTCGCGTCTCCAGCATCGCCACTGCGTCCTGCTTGGCCCGGCAGGCCGCCGCGACGGCCGTTGCCGTCGCCTGCAAGCCCTTGGTTTCATGCCGCACCCAGAAGCCGGCCGCCGCGACCGCGCCGGCCGTCACGATCAGCAGCGCCAGCGCCGCCTCTTCACCTGCCCAGTTGCGCTTCAGGCGCAGCGAGGGGTCGTAGAAATTGATGTTCTGCATCGGGCCCTAGGCGGTTTCCTCGATGCGCAGGCCCATGCCGATCGCCATCATCCAGCGCGCCTGGGCGGTGGGATCGTCCAGCTCGGGGCAGGCGCTCGTGTCCATCACCTGGCGCAGGTCGGCGATATCCACCTTCAAGCCCAGGCTTTCCTTGAACAGCGCCACCAGTTTGGTCAAGCCGGGCGGCACGGTGAGCACCAGGCGCTGCAGCACGATGTGGCTGAATTGCCGGTCGAAACTGTCGAGCGCCC
The DNA here is from genome assembly GCA_964242405.1 of uncultured Rhizobacter sp. Taxonomy (GTDB): domain Bacteria; phylum Pseudomonadota; class Gammaproteobacteria; order Burkholderiales; family Burkholderiaceae_C; genus LMDS01. Next base: position 2,621 of record CAXTDH010000013.1, read on the forward strand.
GCTGCACGTCCAGCAAGACGCGATCGACGTGCAGGCGGCGAGCCACCGGCTCGGCGTCGTCTTGCAGCGCCGGCACGTTCCAGTCGAAATGGCGGGTCGCGTAGATGGAGGCGGCGCAGCTGAAGGTCAATATCACGCCGCGCTTGTAGATGCCGATGAAGGCGAGCCCTCGGCCGGGCGACTCGAACATCGCGGCGGCGTTGCGCTGGGCCATGGTGCCGATCGAGATCACCTTCAGCGGCAGCCGGCCGCGCTGAAACCAGTGCACGTGCTCGGTCACGATGTCGCGCCGGGCCGCGATCGCGAAAACCATCGGCTCGCGCCCGGGCGGTGCGCCCTCGCTCGGGATCGGCATCGCTTGGATCAAGGCCTCCTCGAGCGGGAATTCCAGGCCGTCCTTGATGACCCAGCGCAGGGCGTCGCGCCATTCGCTCCGGTCGACCTTCGGCGCCAGCACTTCGAACGACTGGTAGCTGTAGCGCGGCAGTATCGTGTTGCAGCGATAGGTCGTGCGCGCGAGACTGGCGCGCAGCCGGGCAATCGTCTTCGCGGGGCCACCGTCGAACGGCATCTCGCGCAGCCACTTGAGGGTGGCGTGGCTGGCGGTGCGTTCCACATAGGCGCACTGCAGATACTGTTCGCGAACCAGGACGGCGAGCCAGCCTGGCATGGTTGTCCGGAGGAACATCGAATTGAGCGAGTGAGGCGTTGGTTGGACGGGCTGATCCGATCGGTGCGCTGGCGCACTGCGAGCGAGCCCGATATTGATTCAGCGGCCGGCGCCGGTTCGCTCGATAAGCGGCCGGATTGGGTCGGTGCTTCCGGCTTGCCGCCAGGGCGCGGCGCTCAGTACGATTCGCGCAGGTGCACCAGCGGCGAGCGGTACTGGCCGAAGCTGATGCGCGCCGACGGGTCGCGGTCGAAGGTCGTGACGCCGGCGCTTCGACCCTGCAGCCAGCCGAGGCCCGCGGCGACGGCCGGCGTTGCAGCGCCGCCGGCGGCGATGCAGGTCTGGCCGCTGGCGGTCGCGCCCAGGTTGAGCGTCGCATCGACGCTGCCGGCGTTGCCGGCGCCGGGCCGGCTGAAGCGCAGGTAGGCACGGCCGGCCGTCAGCACGACCGGCGTGCTGCCGAGCGCGGTTTCGCAGGCCGCCAGGTTGCGCTGGTAGTTGCCGAGCGCCGCCTGGGCCGGCGCCAGCGTGGTGCAGTTGTCAGCGGTGTGGGTGGCCAAACGCAGGCCGTCCCAGTACTGCGCCTCGACCGGCGCGTTCAACGCGACCAGCTCGCTGCCGTAGGCGCTGCCGAGCTTGAGCACGCCGTAGCGAAAGGCGTTGCCGGCATCGAAGGCGATCGCGGCGTAGTTCAGCGGCGCGGCGGTGGCGATGCTGCCGTTGCCGCTGACCGCTGCCTCGCTGCCGTCGGCGACGCTCCAGCTGAGATCGATGCTCGCATTGAACGGATTGAGCGGCACGCTCGCAGGCCGCGGCACCTTGAAAACGTCGCCCGCCGCGGCGCTCAATACGCCGCTGCCGTTGCCGTTGCTCGCGAGCGCCGGCGCGCCGATGCCGCTGCTGTCGAGCCCCGGCGTCGCGCTGGCGAGCGGCGCGTAGGCCTGCGTGACGCCCGCCGCCGTCAGCTTCCACAGCGCACCGGCGTACAGCGTGGTGGTGGCGCCGCCGGCATTGCGGGCCAGCACCGTCGCCTGCGGCGCGGTCGCCCAGCCGAACGGTTGGCCGGCGTAGGTGAACGAACGCGCCGCGCAGCTCGCGCTGCCGAAGGTGCGCAGCACCGGCGTGACGAGCGGCGTCAGGTCGAAATGGTCGGGCACGAAGCGGCCGACGGTCACCACCGTCGAGACGATGTTGCGTTCCGCCGTCGTCGAGCCATCGCTGGCGTCGACCGCCGCCCAGCTGCTGTCGACCAGCTGCAGGGCGAAGCTGCCGGCTTCGGCATAGCTGGCGCTGGCAGTGCTGACGACGCCGGCGCTGGTGCTCGCAGCCAGGTTGAGCGCGCCCGGAGCCGCTGGGCAGCCGGTGCCGGCGCAGGCCGTCAGCACGCTGCCGGGGGTGCCGGTGTAGCGGCTGGTGACGGCTGGCGTCGCCGCCGCGTTGACGGCCGACGCCGAGAGCGTGAATGGCCGGCCGGCCTTGTGCACCGCGCCGCCGCTGGCGCTGGCGTTGGCGAGGCTGCGCGCGCTGCCGGCGGTCTGCCAGTCGGCGTCTCTGGCCGCCAGGTTGGCGAAGCCGCTCGGGCGGATCGCGAAGTCGTCGGTCGAACAGCCGATGATGCTGGCCGTGCCGGTCGCCGGCCAGCTCATCCGCAGGCGCACGTCGCGCCAGGCATCGGCCTCGTTCTGGACGACGTTCTTGCGGCCGGCGTCGGCCGTCACGAAGGTCGGCACCGCCGCGACGTTGCCGGCGAGCGGCGCCCAGCTCGCGCGGCAGGCGGTCGTCGCGTCGAGCGCGCCGCTGTTGTCGCTGGCGTCGAGCAGCTCGACCTTGACGGTGCCGACGAAGCCGGGGAGCACCGCGCTGCGCGCCACGTCGAGGGCGACCACGTCGAGCCCGAAGGCGCTGCCCGCCACCTTGGTGTGGATCATGCCGACGACGCTGCCCGCCGCGGTCGCTGCCTCGAAAGCGTTGAAGCCGCCGGGCGTGCGGGCAATGATCGCCGGGCACGGCGGGGCGATGGCGCGCACGCTGGCCAGCTCGGTGGTGCCGAGCGCCCACGGGTAGACGCGCACTTCGTCGATGTTGCCGGCGAAGCCGTAGGCGGGCACGTTCTCGCCACCGACGGCGCTGTTGGTTTCGCCCCCGATCGACGCCGTACCGTTGTACGAGCCGATGTTGGCTTCGAAGAAGGTGGAATTGACCGCGGCAAGCGCCGTGCCGGCAATGTCGTAGACGTAGATGCGCTTCGTCCTGGTCGCCAGGTCGACGCTGAAGGCGATGAAGTACCAGGTGTTGCTGGCGATCACCGCGCCGGTGTCGAGCAACGGCGATCCGGTGCCGCGGGTGTAGAAGCGCAGCGTCCCGGCGCCGGCATCGCCGAGCGACAGGCCGTAGCCGACCGTCGCCGTGAAGGCGCCGTTCTCGTCATCGGCGAAGATGCGCTGGCCGACGAGCGCGGCGTTGCTGCTGCGGATCCACGCGGTGACCGTGAAGCTGCTGCTCGCCCCCAGGTTCTGGAACGTCGCCGGCAACGCCACGTAGTCCTTGTTGGCGCGGTTGAAGACGCCGTAGCCGCAGCTGCCGACGGTCGTGCCGACAGCGGGCGTGGCGTTGGCCGTCGTCGGTTTGATGGCGGAGAGGCTGGCCGCGGTACCGTTCCAGCCGCTGCCCGCGGTGTCGCGCACCTCGCTGGCGGTGCCGTTCCAGCCGGCCTCCTCGAAGCGGTATTCGAGCGCCGGCGCGAGCACCGTCGACAGGCCGAGCGAGCCGTTGCTGGCCGGAATGGTCGAATAGAAGGCGTCACCGGGCTTCCTCCAGAGCAGCTGCACCTGCGCGTTGCCGGTGTTCTCGAAGTACTCGAGCGTGATGGGGTAATCGACGCCGGCGGTCAGCGTGACCGGCGCGGCGGTGTCGGTGGCGGTGGGGTGCGCCACCCAGTTGTCGATGATCAGCGTGCCGTTGACCGTCAGCCGCACGCCGTCGTCGCTGACGGTCTGGAAGAGGTAGTTGCCGCTGGTCTGCACGCGCACGGTGCCGATCCAGCGGGCACTGAAGTTATCGACGTTGACCGTCGAGTCGGGCGAGCCGAGGAACCAGCCGAAGTTGACGGTCTGGTCGACCCGCACCAGCGCCGGCGGCGCGGTCAGCGTGGCGTTGTTGAAGTAGGTGCCGACCAGGCCGGGGACGGCGGCCGCGGCCGGCGCGCCGCTCAGCAACGCGGCGCCGCACGCGGCCATTGCAAGCAGCCAGGCGAGCCAACGGCCAGGCGAAAGGTGTCGGCTCATGGCGCGCTCGGGTGGGTAGCGCACTCATGCCGCGGATACGCTCGGATGCGGGCTGACGACAGGCTCATGAGGGCGGATGGCGCATCACGGCGCACTGAAGATGGCGACGACCTCGCGCTCGGCATAGTCGAGCGCGCCCAGCGTGCCGCGGCGCGCGTTGGCGGTGATCTGGTAGACCATCACGCTGTTGCCGGCCTCGTCGAACGGGCCGCTGGCGGCGCACGCCACCGTCACGGCGAAGCCGGCCGACGAGCCGGCAAGCGCGGGCAGCGTCGAGGTGGCGACGCAGCTGCCGGCCTGCAGCGCGCGATAGGCGCCCCACTCGATGCCGGCGCGGGCGGCGTAGTAGGCCCGGGTGCCGACCAGGTCGCGCGCGTGGCCGACCTGGTTGGCGTTCGACAGGTTGACGATCATCGCGCCGAGCAGCGACAGCACCAGCACCAGGAACACCGCCGAGACCATCGCGAAGCCTCGCGCCAGGCACCTCACGGCACGTTCTCCACGTGCACCTGCTGCAGCAGCGCGACGCTCTCGCCGCTGCTCGTCAGCGTCAGGCGCAGCGTGACGACGCCGTTGCGTGCCAGCGCGCCACTGGCGTAGCCGAACGAACAAGCGGTCACGCCGTCGGCGAGGAGCGCGTTGTCGGCACCGCTGAGCGTCACCAGCGGCGCGGCGGTGGCGTCGGCCGGCTGCGCGGTCTGGGTCGCGTAGCGGGCGTAGCGGCGCAACGTGCCGCCTCGGCAGACGAAGCTGACCGGGGTGGCGACGATCTGGAAGCGGTTGGCCGGCGAGGCGAACGGAAACGGGCCGGGGCCGGCGTTGAAACTCAGATTCGTCAAGGCCGCGCCGCTCACGGTCAGGGCGCGCCGGGTGTCGCCGGCATAGGCATCGGCACCCGGGCTGCCGAGGTTGTAGACGACGAGCTGGTCGCCGGCAGCGACCGCAACCGCCGGCCCGAGCACGTCGAAGCTGTTGTCGGCAGCGCTGTCGAGGTCGAGGAAGTCGCCGCTGCCGTTGGCCCGCGGCGCGGCTCGGTAGCGGCCGCCGGCGCTGACGGGCAGGAACTCGAGGTAGGCGCCACTCGCGTCGACGCGCACGCTGTTCGGCAGCGCCTGGCGGAGTTCGCGGCCGATGCGGCGCAGCGCCAGGTCGGCGCCATCGGTGAGCACGGCGCGCCGGCCCAGGTCGACGTAAGCGTTGACCGGCGCTCGCAGGAACACCCCCACCATCGACGCGACGATACCGGTCAGGACGATCGTCAGCACCGCCTCCATCAGCGTGAAGCCGGCCGCACGGCGCGGCGACGGCAAGACCGTGCCGCCCCGCCGCCGCGCGCCGCGACCGCCGTCGGGCCGCGAGTGCCGCGAGTGCCGCGAGTGCCGCACGTGCCGCACGTGCCGCAAGTGCCGCGGCGCCCGGTCAACCGGTCGAGGCGGGTGCATAGCGAAAACGGTAGCCGGTCAGGGTCAGGCTGTCGCCGGGGCCGGTCACCAGCACGTCGATGCGCAGCACCGCGTCGTTCGCCAGGCCGAAGACGCTGCCGGCGCGGCTGACGGTCACGCTCGCCGAGTACGCGCCCAGGCCGGGCAGCGGCGTGCTGCCGTCGTCCAGGCCGTAGATGCCGGCGCTCATCGCGTAGCCGTTGTAGTCGGCGACGTTGTCGAACGGGTCGCTGGCCGAGAAGCGGGTTTCGCTCGCCGGTTGCGGCCCGAGCGTGCCGCCGCCACGGTCCTGCGAGCCGGCGCTGCCGCCGGTGCAGGCCGCCGTGGACACGGGTGGTGCGACCGGGTCGTTGGCGGCGTCCTGCGGGTCGCAGTAGCTGAACGGCTGGGCCAGTACCTCGCTCAGCAGGGCCTCGCCGATCGCCATCGCCTGCTTGCGCACCAGCGGGTCGGCGCTGCTCTGCACCGCACGGCTGTAGACGGCCAGCACACCGGCCACCGCGATGCCGACGACCGCGATGAAGATCACCAGCTCGATGAGCGTGAGGCCGCGTGCCCGGGCGGGACGCGGCCCTGACGTCCGGGCGGCAAAGGCGGCGTAGGCTGGGCAGGCGGCGGCGGTGCCGAGGTCCATGTTCGCCCGGCCGATTCAGTGCACCAGGCCCGTCTCGGGCTCGACGCTGACGGGCGTCGCGGCGCCGTTGACGGTCAACGTCAGCGTCGCGGCGAGCGGGTTGCCGACGCTCGTCCCAGGCCGGCCCTGGGCATCGAAGAGCAGCGTGCCGCCGGCCGTCAAGGTCGCGCCGCCGGGCAGCGTGTTGCTGCTGTCGCCGAACGCCACGCCGGTGCCCGGTTTGACGACCGCATTGGCGGCGGCGCAGCTCTGCGCGGCGCCCGCGGTCGTGGCGTAGGTGACGGTCAGCAAGGTGGTGCTCGCGGCGATGCAGACGTTGCGCCGCATCGCGATCGCCGACTGGCGCGCATAACGCAAGGTCGCCAGCACATCGTCACGGGCGCCGCGGGCCGAGAAGTCGCTGGTCCGGAACAGCCGTGGCAGCACGGCCATGGCCAGCACGGCGGTCAGGATCAGCACCACCACCAGTTCGATCAGCGTGAAGCCCCGCGCACGCCGCATGCGGTCGGCCGATTCGCCCGTGCGGATCAGCGCCTCACTGCACGCACACCAGCGTCGCGGTCACCGCCGTCACGCCGGTGCCGCGCGGCGTGACGGTGCAGGTGACACTGGCGTTGCCGGTGGCGGTGGTGCAGTCGCCGGTACCGGTGACCTGGAACTGGTCGTCGGTGGTCGGTGCGCCGGCCTGCATCGTCACGGTCGTGCCGGTCAACAGGCTCTGCGCGATTGCCGCGGTGCAGACGTTGGCAATGCTCAGCGGCACCCCCTTGGCGACATTGGCGGTGCGGGTGGCGAAGTTGATCGAACTGCCCGATGACAGCGCCCCGGCGACGCCACGGCCGGCCGCGTTGTGCGCGTCGACGGTGATGTCGACGAACTTCGGCACCGCGATGGCGGCCATGATGCCGAGGATGACGATCACCACCACCAGCTCGATCAGCGTAAAACCTGTTTGCGTCTTCATCTTTCTCTCCAGTTGAATCCGGCGGCTGCTCAGGAGCCGCCGGCAGAATTTCTATCGGCGCGCGCGGCACCGACTTGAGCCGTCGCGCTCAGTGCATCGCCGCCTTGCCCAGATCCCAGATCGGCAGGAACACGCCGAGCGCCAGGATCATCACCAGCACGCCGAGGAACACGATCAGGATCGGCTCGATCTGCGCCGACAGCGTCTTCAGCTCGTACTCGACATCCTGCTGGTAGAAATCGGCGACCTCGTCGAGCATTTCGTCGAGCGTGCCGGACTCCTCGCCGACGGCGATCATCTGCAGCACGACCGGCAGGAAGATGCCGCTGGCGGCGGCGGTGTTGAGCACGCTGTCGCCGCGTTCGACGGCGTTGCGCATCTTGTCGATGGCGCGCGAGAAGTAGACGTTCTCGACCGTGGCCGATACCACCTGCATCGCCTGCACGACCGGCACGCCGCTCTTCAAGGTGAGCGAAAGGCTGCGGGCGAAGCGCGCCATCGTCGCCTTGCGGGCGATCTTGCCGGCGAGCGGCAGCTTCAGCCGGGCGCGGTCCCAGACGTAGGCGCCGTTCGGCGTCGCCACCCAGCGGCGCACCAAGAAGGCCGCGATCACCGCCGCAGCGAGCAGGTAAGGGCCGCAGACGATGGTGAAGCGCGAAGCGCCCATCAGCAGCCGCGTCATCAGCGGCAATTCGGCGCCGAAGCCCTCGAACACCTTCTGGAACGCGGGGATGACGAACACGTTCACCACCAGCACCGCCACCGCCATCACGGCGACGACGAAGCCGGGGTAGCGAAGGGCCGTCTTCACCTGCTCGCGCATCAGCTTCTCGAACTCGAGATGGCGAAACAGGCGCAGGAACACCTCGTCGAGCCGGCCGGTCATCTCGCCGACACGCACCATCGCGACATAGAAGTTGCTGAAGACCGTCGGCTGGCGCGCCATCGTCACCGAGATCTCGTTGCCCTTGGCGAGGCTTTCGGCCGTCTGCCGGATGACCTGGGCCATCGCCGGCGAGGCCGACGCTTGCAGGCCGTCGAGCGCCCGCGTCATCGCGATGCCGGATTTGAGCAGCGTGTGCATCTGGCGGGTGAACATCAGCAACTCTTCGTGCCGCACCTTGGCCTTGGGCAGGCCGACGGCCGCGACCGCTGCGGTGCCCTCCGAAGCCGCGGCAGCCGAGGCGTTGATGCTCGCCGCCGCACCGCTGCGGGCGCTGACGGGGGTGATCTTCAGCGGCGTGTAGCCGGTGCGCAGGAGCTGGTCGGCGAGGGCCGCGGCGGTGCTGCCTTCCTGTACTCCGCTCAGCAACGCGCCGCTCGTGTTGCGCGCCGAAAAGTTGAAATGCGGCACGGATTCCTCACGCCAACAGGCCGTCGGACTGCGCCGAGAGCGCGATCGCGTCGGCCAGGGTCGATTGCCCCGACCAAGCCAGCCCGAGGGCGTGCCGCACCAGCGTCTCGGCGCCGATCTGGGCCCGCGCCAGGTCGATGAACTCGGTCGGCGTGCCCCGATTGGCAGCAGCGACCAGCGGCGGCGTCATCTCGAGCGCCTCGTAGACCGCCGTGCGACCGACGAAGCCGGTGCGGTTGCAGTGTTCGCAACCGACGCCGTGCCGGAACCGGCCTTTGGCCGCAACGATGTCGGAAATGGACGCCGCCGCCGGCACTTCGGCCCTGAGCCGGGCCGCCAGCCAGGCCTGCTCGCCGGCCGTTGCGGTGTGCGGCTCGGCGCAGTCGCTACAGATGCGGCGCACCAGGCGCTGGGCGATCACGAGGTTCAGCGACATCGCCACCATGAACGCCGGCACGCCCATGTCGAGCAGCCGCACCGGTGTGCTGGCAGCGTCGTTGGTGTGCAGGGTCGACAGCACGAGGTGGCCGGTCATCGCGGCGCGCAGGCCGATCTCGACGGTGGCGCTGTCGCGCATCTCGCCGACCAGGATCACGTCCGGGTCCTGGCGCAAGGCGGCGCGCAGCACGCGCTCGAAGCTCAGGTCGATCTTGGCGTGCACCTGCACCTGGTTGATGCCCGCGATCCGGTACTCGACCGGGTCTTCGACGGTGATGATCTTGCGCTGCAGCGAGTTGATCTCGTTGAGTGCCGCGTAGAGCGTGGTCGTCTTGCCGCTGCCGGTCGGGCCGGTGACCAGGATCATGCCGCTGGCCCGCTGCAGCGCGGCGCTCAGGCGCGCGGCAAGCAACGACGGCAGGCCGAGGCGGTCCAGCTTCATGTGGCCGCTGGCCTGGTTGAGCAGCCGCATCACGACCGATTCGCCGTACTGGGTCGGCAAGGTCGAAATGCGCACGTCGAGGGCATTGCCGCGGATGTCGACATGGAAGCGGCCGTCCTGCGGCAGGCGCTTGTCGGAGATGTCCAGCCCCGACATCAGCTTCAGCCGCAGCACCACCGCCAATGCGATCTTCGAATCCATCTCGGTCTGCAGATGCAGCGAGCCGTCGATGCGAAAGCGCACGCGCAGCTTGTGTTCCTGCGGCTCGATGTGGATGTCGGAGGCGCGCACGCCGACGGCATCCTCGAACAGTTTTTGCAGCAGCTTGACGATCGGGGCATCGCGCAGCGCAGCGTCGCTGGCGAGCGTTGGGTCGATGTCGCTGCGGCCGCGCGTCAGCTCGGCCGTCAACTCCTTCGACAGGCTGGCGATCTCGCCGGCGTGGCGGTAGACACGGTCGATCGCCGCCAGCACCTGCGTTTCCGTGACGACCACCGGCACCAGTTCGCGCTTCAGGACGCGCGTCAATTCGTCGTACGCGAACATGTCGCTCGGGTAGGCCATGCCGATGCGCAGCGCACCTTTTTCTTCACCCAGCACCAGCGCCCGAAAGCGGCGGGCCTGTGCCTCGGGCAGCAACTGCACCAGCGCCGGGTCCAGGGTCTGGCGTGTGATGTCGACGAACGGAATGCTCATCTGGCGCGCCAGCGCGCTGGCAATCTGCTCCTCCGAGACGAGGCCGGCGTCGACCAGGATGCGCCCGATCTTGTGCCCGCTGACCGATTGCTTGAGCAGCGCCGCGTCGCGCTGCTCGCGCGTGATCAGGCGCTGCAGGATCAGCATTTCGCCGAGGCGAAGTCGTTCGGAGGGATGCACTGCGCTGGAGCTGGCGGCAGAAGTAGCGGTTGCGCCGATTGTTCGGTGCAAGGTGCCGGCGAAGTCGCTGAAAGTGCCGGGCGATAGGCGGCTGTTTCAGCAGGGGCGCGACGCGGCGTCGACGGCCCCTTGCGCGAACGGCAAAGGCGTCGGCCCGAGCGTCTAGGCGAGCAATCGGCTCGGGTCGCTGTCGAGTTTGGCCATGGCGCTGCGCGTCGCCCGCACTGTCAGCGACTCCTCCTGCGCCGGCACCAGCAGCCCGGCCTGCAAAAAGGCCGCCAGCCGGTTCTGCTGGAACAGGATGCCCCGGCTCTGCGGCGAGACGAACAGGGTCAGCTGCCGGCGCATGCCGTGCCAGGCGAGCTGCACCTGCTCGTTGCGGCCGCGGTAGTCGAGCATGTACCAGGTGCCGACGTGCAGCTCGCGCGCCCAGGCGAGCATCGCCGCGGTCGGCATCGAACCGCCCTCGCCGACGACTTCCAGCTCGGAGCTCTCGTGGCCCGACAGGTCGTGGATCATCGACTCGTCGATCTCCAGGTCATCGGCTTCGGGCAGCAGCTCCTCGAGCGTCTCCAGCCGCGCTTTCAGCTCTTCGAGCCGTTCGCGCGGGATCGCCGCGGTCTTGGCGGTGAAGGCGGCGGCCAGGGAATTGTTGAGCCGCTGGATGTGCTCGTCCTGCTTGTCGGTCGGCACGCCGGCATGGTCCATGCCGTCGCGGATCGTCTTCAGCAGCGGCGGCAGGCGCCGGATCACCTCGGCCCGCTCGTCGCGCGACACCTTGGCGCTCGCCGACCAGATCAGGTCGGCGGCGGCGCGCTTCATCTCCTCGGTGGCGTCGCTCTGGTTGCCCGCCTGCACCGCCGTCATCGCCAGCACGTCGGCCCACACCTGGAACAGGAACTCGCGCACTCCTTCCTGGACCGGCATCTCGTTGAGCATCTTGCGCAACTCGATCGTGTACTGGATGGCGAGCGTCTCGCGCTGCTCGACCTGCTGGGCGAGCGACACGCCCTTCTTCGAGGCCTCGTTCTCGTTGCGGAAGTAGTGCTCGAGGAACTTTTCGAACTCGGTCAGCACCGTCTGAAACACCCGTCGACCCGTGTCCGGGTAGGCCTCGACGACCTGCACCACCCGCTTGATCTCCCGCTCGAGGATGTCGCCGACCGCCTTGCTGGTGGCGTCGAAGCCCATCACGCAGGCGCCCATCCGGTCGATCAGGCGGCGCGCCGGGTGGTCGACCGTGGCGAAGAAATCGGGCTCGCCGACGGCCACCCGCAACACCGGCATCTGCAGCCGGGCGAACCAGACGCGCACCGACGGCGGGATGCGCTCCTCGGTCAGGATGCTCTGGAACAGCAAGGCCACGATCTCGATCGTCGCCCGCTCGACCGGCGTGGCCGCGGCCTGCTTGAGGGCGATCTTGCGCTGGTTGAGCTCCTCGACCAGCTCGGGGGTGCCGACGGGTGAAGCAGCGCCGCCTGAACGCGCACCTTCCGGCACCGACAACCGCCGGGCGATGCCCTGCTGCGCATCGGCGATCGCGGCCCTCAAGCCGGCCGACGGAACTCGTTCCTGCGGACGCGCGGTGACGACGAATTCGGGCAGCTGCTTGCTGACGAGGCGGTTCAGGCCGTCGAGCACGGCCTCGGCATGATCGGTACCGCCGCGGGCCAGGCTGCCGGTGCGGGTCATCAGCCGGGTCTCGTCGCTGAAGTCGACGCCCCGGTGCCCACCGGCCGCCCGGATCTGGCCGTTGCCCTGCGCGCCGGGTGCCCCGAGCTGGCCGTTGCCCTGCACACCGGCGCCCCCGACCTGGCCGTTGTCGCGCGCACCGGCGCCCCCGACCTGGCCGTTGTCGCGCGCACCGGGTGCCGCGCGCTGGCCGTTGCCCTGCGCGCCGGACGCCGACCCGAAGCCGGCCGACCCCCGGAAGGCCGAGTCGCCGGCCCGCCCGTACGCTCCGCCGCCCGGAGCGGGCGCTGCGCCCTGGGACGACCCTGCGACCGACGAAGGGCCCGTGGCAAAACCACTTGCCGCCCGACCGCTGTCACGAGCCCGCCGGATGAACGGCCGAAGATCGACCTCCGGCAGCACCTTGCGCTCGAGCAACAGGCGATTGGTCTCGTGGTAGCCCTCCTGCGTGAACGCCGAAAGCTCCTCCTGCACCACCGGTTGCGCGACCCGCCAAGCATCCAGCGACAAGCCGGCGGAACGCCAGGACGCGGTGACGATGCGGGCGAGCACGTGCGGCCGCAACACATCGTTGCTGTCGAGCTCCTCGCGACCTTCGAGCAGGTTCATCCGCGCCCGAAGATCGGTGAATTCGGAGGACGCCCGGTCCATCATGGCCAGCGCCAGACGCGAGCTGAAGATCTCCAGCTCGATGATTTCGTCGTCGACGAGGCTCAACTTGGCGTCACGGCCCGGCGGCAGCGGCAGCTCGCCGAGCCGGGTGGCCGACACCGTGCCGTTCGAAAGCGCCGCCCGCAGCATGGTCGTCATGCCCTTCAACCAGAAGGGTGCGGCTCGCTGCAATTCCGGCACCAGCTCGCGGCGCCGCAGGGCGAGCGCCGGTTCGACCACCTGCCCGGCCAGCACGCGAACGCCCTGGTCGATTCCCTGCACCACCCCCGGCAAGCCGTTCAGCAGGCCGCCGACGTAAGACCGCCTCGCCTGCTCAGCCAAGGCCGTCGATTGCGCGGGGTTGGGCATGAGGGAGCGTGTTTCCTGGTACTGCGCCGGTCGGTACTGCGCCAATGACCGATCGACTCTACACCACCGCCCCGGCGTTCGGGTCGTTCGGGTCCTGCGGCCCGGCGGCGTCCTTCGGGCCGGCCTTGATCAGGTCTTCCCGCTTGACGCCCAGCCACATCGCGATCGCCGCGGCGACGAACACCGACGAGTAGATGCCGAACAGGATGCCGATCGTGAGCGCGATCGCGAAGCCGTGCAAGGTCGGCCCGCCGAACAGCAGCATCGACAGCACCATCGCCTGGGTGCAGCCGTGGGTGATGATGGTGCGGCTCATGGTGCTGGTGATCGCGTGGTCGATCACCTCCTGCGTCGTCATCTTGCGGAAGCGGCGAAACGCCTCGCGGATCCGGTCGAAGATCACCACCGATTCGTTGACCGAATAGCCGAGCACCGCCAGCACCGCCGCCAGCACCGTCAGGTCGAACTGCCACTGGAAGAAGGCGAAGAAGCCGAGGATGATCACAACGTCGTGCAGGTTGGCGACGATCGCCGCCACCGCGAACTTCCACTCGAAGCGGACGGCCAGGTAGGCCATGATGCCGACGATCACGCAGGCGAGCGCCTTGGCGCCGTCCACGGCCAGTTCGCGGCCGACCTGCGGGCCGACGAACTCGGTGCGCTGCAGGGTCAACGGTTCGGCGCTGCTGCCGGCCACCGAGCAGACCGGGCGGCTGGCCACTTCGCCTTTCGGGCTGGTGACCTCGCGGGTCGCGACCGTGCCGCCTTCCGCGCGGCACAGCTCGGTGAAGACGCGCGAGACGATCTCCGTCTGCCGATTGGCGCCGGTCGCGGCCGGCAGGCGGATCAGCACGTCTCGCGAGCTGCCGAAGTTCTGCACCTGCGCTTCGCCGACGTTCAGCCGGTCGACGGTGGTGCGGATCTTTTCGATGTCGGCCGTCCGGGCGTAGGACGTCTCCATGACGATGCCGCCGGTGAACTCGATCGAAAAGTGCAGCCCGCGGGTCGCGAGGAAGAACACCGCGGCGGCGAAGGTCAGGAACGAGACGATGTTGAAAACCAGCGCGTGCCGCATGAACGGAATGTCGCGGCGGATCCTGAAGAATTCCATGTCGGACGCTTTCGAGGGATGGGGGCGTCAGCTCGGCGCGGTGGTCGTCGGCACGTTCGCGGCCGGCTTCCAGACCTGGCCGATCGCCACGCCCTTCAGCTTCTTCTGCCGGCCGTACCAGAGGTTGACCAGGCCGCGCGAGAACACCACCGCCGAGAACATCGAGGTCAGGATGCCGAGGCAGTGCACGACGGCGAAGCCGCGCACCGGCCCGGAGCCGAAGGTCAGCAGCGCCAGGCCGGCGATCAGCGTGGTCACGTTCGAGTCGAGGATGGTCGCCCAGGCGCGTTCGTAGCCCATGTTGATCGCGACCTGCGGCGAGGCGCCGGCGCGCAGTTCCTCGCGCACCCGCTCGTTGATCAGCACATTGGCGTCGATCGCCATGCCGAGCGTCAGCGCGATCGCGGCGATGCCCGGCAGGCTGAGCGTGGCCTGCAG
>CAXTDH010000014.1:0-16677 GCA_964242405.1 uncultured Rhizobacter sp.
GACGGGCAGGCGCTGGCGCCCGCCCCGCTCACCCCGCCCGCCCCGCTCACCCCGTTCCCCCCGCTCACTGCGGTGACCCACCCGGACGTGCTGTTCGACATGATCAGCGAAGGCACGCTCGCCGGCGACGGGCAGGCGCCGCGGCCCGGGGCCGCCTGCGACCCGCGGCTCACAGCTGCGTTCGTCTCCGATCGGTCCGAGCGCGATCGACACGGCTACCGGTCCAAGCGGTTCATCGACGTGTGTGGTGCGCTCGTCGGCATCGTCCTGCTGGCGCCGCTGATGCTGCTCACGGCGGCTGCCGTGGCAAGCACCTCGCGGGGCCCGGTCATCTTCAAGCAGACCCGGCTCGGCCAAGGGGGCAAGCCCTTCGTCTTCTACAAGTTTCGTTCGATGATCGCCAATGGCGACGACGGCATTCACCGTGCCTTCGTCGCCAGCCTGATCGGCGCAACAGCGGGTAGGCGCGAGATCGACCTTGCCCGCCCCGGCGACGAGGGTCGTCTCTACAAGCTGGCCGCCGATCCGCGGATCACCCCGATCGGGCGGTTCATACGCAGGACGAGCATCGACGAGCTGCCGCAACTCGTCAACGTCTTGAAAGGCGACATGAGCCTGGTCGGGCCGCGGCCGCCTATTCCGTACGAAGTGGCACGTTACCAGGCGTGGCACCTGCGGCGGCTGTTGTCAGCCAAGCCGGGGTTGACGGGCCTCTGGCAGGTCGGGGGACGAAGCAAGGTGAGCTTCAACGAGATGGTACGGATCGATCTGCGGTACATCCGCGACTGCTCACTCGCGATGGACCTGCGGATCATCCTGAAAACCATCAAGGTCGTCCTGCGTGGCGAGGGCGCAGCATGAACGGCTCGCTTTGCGACATGCCGACCAACGACCCGCAAGGCCCACGCTCATGAACATCGACGGCGCCAGCATCCTCGTCACCGGCGGGGCCGGTCTCATCGGCTCGGCCACGGTAGAGCTCCTGCTGCGGCAAGCGGCGCCGGGGCGGATCGTGATCTTCGACAACCTCGTTCGCGGCAACACCGGCAACCTCGAGGCCGCGCTGCGTGATCGGCGGGTCAGCCTGGTCCGCGCCGACGTCCGCGATGTCGACGCCGTCCGTCGCGCGATGCAGGGCATCGACGCGGTGATCCATTTCGCCGCGCTGCGCATCACGGCCTGCGCCGCCGACCCGCGGGAGGCGATGACGGTCCTGTGCGACGGCAGCTTCAACGTGGTGGAGGCCGCGCAGGCTGCCGGCGTGCGCAAGGTGCTGGCGGCGTCGTCGGCATCGATCTACGGGCTGGCAGACAACTTCCCGACGACCGAGGAGCACCACCCCTACAACAACCGGACCTGGTACGGCGCGGGCAAGGTCCTGCTCGAAGGGCTGCTGCGCTCGTACCATGCGATGCACGGCCTGCCCTGCGTCGCGATGCGCTACTTCAATGTCTACGGGCCGCGCATGGACATTGAGGGCAAGTACACCGAAGTGATGATCCGCTGGATGGAGTGCATCGCGGCCGGCCGCCCGCCGCTGATTCTCGGCGACGGCCACCAGACGATGGACTTCGTCTACATCGACGATGTCGCCCGGGCCAATCTGCTGGCCCTGCAGTCCGATGCCTCCGACGAAGTCTTCAACGTGGCAAGCGGCACCGAGACCTCGCTTCGCGAACTGGCTGCCTTGATGATCGGTGTGATGAACGCGAGAGGGCTGGAGCCGGAGCATGGCCCGGAGCGCAGCGTCAACCCGGTGTCGAGACGTCTGGCATCGACGCGCAAGGCCGACGAACTGCTCGGCTTCCGGGCGGAGGTCGGACTGGAAGAGGGCCTGCGCCGCCTGGTCGAGTGGTGGCGCGCGAGCCGCCCGATGGAGGTGGCGGCATGATCCCGATCGCCAGGCCGGTGATGGGCGAGGCCGAGGCCGAGGCCGCGCGCCGGGCAATTTTGAGCGGCTGGATCACACAGGGGCCGGAGGTCGCCGCCTTCGAGCGCGAGTTCGCGTCTTTCGTCGACGCACCGCATGCCTGCGCCGTCTCCAATTGCACCACGGCGCTGCACCTGGCCTTGCTCGTGGCCGGCGTCGGCGCGGGCGACGAGGTGGTCACCGTCAGCCACTCCTATATCGCCACGGCCAACAGCATTCGCTATCTGGACGCCAAGCCGGTCTTCGTCGACATAGAGCCGGACAGCTTCAACATCGACCCGTCGCTGATAGAGGCCGCCGTCACCGCCCGCACCCGGGCGATCCTCGTCGTCCACCAGATCGGCATGCCGTGCGACCTGACGCGGATCGTGCCAATTGCCAAGGCGCACGGGCTGCCGCTGATCGAGGATGCCGCCTGCGCCATCGGCAGCGAGATCTTCTGGGACGGTCGCTGGGAGAAGATCGGCAAGCCGCACGGCGACGTCGCCTGCTTTTCGTTTCATCCGCGAAAGGTCATCAGCACCGGCGACGGCGGCGTGCTCACGACCCGCCGCCCCGAGTGGGACGCCCGTTTCCGGCAGCTGCGCCAGCACGCGATGAGCGTGCCCGACACCGTCCGCCACGGCTCGCCGCAGGTGATCTTCGAGTCCTATCCGACGATCGGCTTCAACTACCGGATGACCGACATCCAGGCGGCGGTCGGGCGCGAACAGTTGAAGCGGCTGCCCGGCATCGTGCGCGAGCGGCGCGAACTGGCCGCCCGGTACAGGGATCTGTTGCAAGAAATTGGGGGCCTCGTCATGCCGCTGGAACCGGCGTGGGCCCGCTCCAATTGGCAGAGCTTTTGCGTGCGGCTGCCAGACGACGTCTCCCAATTAGGCCTCATGCAGGCGCTGCTCGAAGCCGGCATCGGCACCCGGCGCGGCATCATGTGCATCCACCGTGAAGCGGCCTACCAAACGCCCACCGGCATGCTGGTGCTGCCGCATTCCGAAGCGGCACAGGATCGCTGCATCCTGTTGCCACTGTTTGCCGGCCTACCGACCGAGGACCAGCGCGAGGTGTGCAATGCGCTTGCGGCACTGCAGCCGCCGCGCATTGTCGATCGGCATCCTGGGGCCCACCGGATCGTCGCATGACGGCCGCAGTGCACCGCCTTGCACGACGCGCCGCTTCTCCTCATGAGTGACGACGCCTCGGTGTGCGCAGCGACCGGGCCGGTCGCCGGGGCAGTGACCGTCGCCACTGAGGCAGCTCATCGGCAAACTGTCAGCTACCGCGACATCCTGAGATCGTCTGCGATCGTGGGCGGCTCCTCGATGCTCAATGTCTGCATCGGCATGGTCCGGACCAAGGCCATGGCCGTTCTGCTCGGACCGGCCGGTTTCGGCATGATGGGCACCTATGCCCTGATCAGCGACCTGACGCGAAGCGTTGCGCAGATGGGTCTGACCGGCAGTGGTGTCCGCCAGATCGCCAGCGCCGTTGCCACTGGCGATCACGAGCAGATCGGCCGGACCGTCAAGGTTCTGCGCCGAACTTCCCTGGCCTGTGCCCTGCTGGGCGCGGCCCTGTTGTTCGCTTTCGCGGGCCCTGTCTCCCGCTTGAGTTTCGGCACCGCGGGCCACGCCGGCTCCGTCGCCCTGCTGTCGTTGGCGGTGTTCTGCTCGCTCGTCGGCGGGGGCCAGGCCGCGCTTCTGCAAGGCATGCGCCGAATCGCCGACATGGCACGGATGTCTGTCGCCGGAGGCTTGCTCGGCACGGTCATCGCCATCGCGCTGGTCGGCTTTCTCGGTGAGGACGGCGTGGTGCCGGCGCTCAGCGCGGTGGCCGCCTGTTCGTTGGCGGCGTCATGGTGGTACAGCCGCAAGCTTGCCGTTTCGAGTCCGCCGATGAGCCCGTTCGCAACCGCCAGCGAATCCAAGGCGCTGCTCAAGCTCGGCCTGGCGTTCATGGGCAGCGGCTTGATGACCACCGGCGCTGCCTATGCCGTTCGCACCATCGTGCTGCGCGAGGCCGGGCCCGACGCCGCCGGGATCTATCTCGCCGCATGGACGCTCGGCGGGCTTTATATCGGCTTCGTGCTGCAGACCATGGGTACCGATTTCTATCCGCGGCTGGTCGGAGCGGCTGCCGACGATGCAGAGTGCAATCGACTTGTCAACGAGCAGGCGCTCGTCAGTCTCCTGATGGCCGTGCCGGGGGTTCTCCTGACCCTCACCCTCGCGCCGCTGGCGATTTCGCTCTTCTACAGCGCCCGTTTCGCGCCTGCCGCGGAGCTGCTCCGCTGGATCAGCCTGGGCATGGCGCTCCGCGTCCTCAGCTGGCCGATCGGCTACCTCCTCGTCGCCAAGAACCGGCAGATGCAGTTCTTCGGGGTCGACCTGTTCTGGACCTTGGTCAATGTCGGCTTGACCTGGTGGTGCGTCCGCACCATTGGCATTGACGGCGCTGGCGTGGCCTATGCCGCATCGTATGTCTGTCACCTTCTGCTGCTGTACCCCCTCGTGCGGCGATTGAGCGGCTTTCGGTGGAGCGACCAGAACCTCCGCACGGCTGCCTGGAGTTTCGGCGCGATCGGAGCCGTTTTTGTCGCCTTCCGACTGTTGCCGCCCGGCACTGCGACCCTGCTCGGCTTGTTCGTCACCGCAGTGAGCACCTACGTGTCGTTGCGAATGCTCGTCCACCTCGTTTCACCGCAACGGTTGCCGCCGGCGATCGGACGCTTCCTGCAATACCAGAAGGCGGGCCGATGAAAGCGACCGACTTGGCCTTGGTGTGCCGCCACGACATGCTAGCGGCGCTAACAATTTTACCGGTCGACCGGAAGTTTTTACCAGTCAGATCTGCCGGCGACGGAGATATGGGCGCATGAGTGGCTCGATGTCTTATGTCGTCATCACCCCCGTCCGCGACGAGCTTCGGTATGTCGAGGCGACCATCCGCTCGCTCGCCTTGCAAACCGTACTGCCGCTGCAATGGATCGTCGTCGACGACGGCTCGACCGACGGCACCGACCGGCTCCTCCAGCAGCACGCGTTGCGGCACCCGTGGATGACTGTTGTCCGCCGCCCGAATCGTGGCTTCCGCTCCGCAGGGGGCGGGGTGATGGAGGCTTTTCATGCCGGTCGTGCCCACGCCTGGGTCGATTGGGAGTACCTGGTCAAGCTCGACGCCGATCTCTCCTTCGCTCCGGACTACTTCGAGGCCTGCTTGCGGCGCTTCGCGAGTGAACCCCGACTGGGGATCGGCGGCGGCACCGTGTGCCGGCCGGAAGGGACGGGGGTTTGCATCGACGTGGTCGGCGACCCGCCGTTTCATGTCCGCGGCGCGACCAAGATCTACCGGCGCGCCTGCTGGAACGACATCGGCCCGCCCGTGCAGGCGCCGGGCTGGGACACGATCGACGAAGTAAAAGCCAATCTGTTCGGCTGGACGACGCGGAGCTTCTCGGACCTGACGGTCGTCCAGCACAAGCCGACCGGTGCGGCCGCCGGCCGTTGGCACGATGCGTTCAAGAACGGGCGGGCCAACTACATGACCGGCTACCACCCGGCGTTCATGCTCGCAAAGTGTGCCAGACGGAGCCTGCGCCAGCCGCTGCTGGTCGAATCGACGGCGCTTCTGAGCGGCTATGTGTCGGGCTACCTCCGGCGCTTGCCACGAGCGGCCGATGCCGCGACCGTGCGCTATATCAGGCAGCAGCAGGTCAGACGGTTGCTCCAGCGCTCGAGCATCTACGGTTAGGGCGCGGCGAATGTGCGGCATCTGCGGGAAGCTCAACTTCGACCCGTCCGACCCGGTCGAGCCCCGCCTCGTCGAGTCGATGATGGACGTGATCGCGCACCGCGGTCCCGATGGGACAGGCGCATTCGTCTCGGGTGCCGTCGGGCTCGGTCACCGCCGACTCAGCATCATCGACCTGGGCACCGGCGACCAGCCGATGAGCAACGAGGACGGCACGGTTCAGGTCGTCTTCAACGGCGAGATCTACAACTTCAAGGCGCTGCGCGCAGACCTGCAGCGCCGTGGCCATCGTTTCAAGTCGACCAGCGACACCGAGGTCATCGTTCACCTCTACGAGGAGCTCGGCGACGCCTGCGTCGCGCAGCTCGAGGGCATGTTCGCCTTTGCGCTCTGGGACACGAGACGCCAGCGCCTGCTGCTGGCCCGCGACCGGGTCGGCATCAAGCCGCTCTATATCGCCCGCACCGCGCGCTCGCTGCTGTTCGCCTCCGAGATCAAGTCACTGCTCGCCGACCCCGGGGTGGCACGGTGCGTCGCCCCGGCCGCCGTCGACCGCTTCCTCACCTATTACTACCTGCCCGGTCAAGAGACGCTGTTCGAGGGCATCGACAAGCTCGAGCCGGGCCACATGCTGACGGTCAGCGACGGCCGGGTCGACGTCCGGCCCTACTGGAATCTGGACACCCGGCCGGCTGATCCGCCGATCGCGTTCGAAGATGCGGTCCAGCAATTGCGACAACTTCTCGGTCGCGCGGTCGAGGATCACCTGATCAGCGACGTGCCGGTGGGCGTGCTGCTGAGCGGTGGCGTCGATTCCACCGGCGTGCTGGGCTTTGCGAGCGCCCACGCCGCCCAGCCGCTGCACACCTTCACCATGGGTTTCGCCGGCGACCGTTTTGCCGACGAACGGCCGTACGCCCGGCTCGCCGCTCGGACGTTCGGCTCGCACCACCACGAGGTGTCGATGAGCGCCGCCGAGTTTCGGGATTTCCTGCCGCGCTACGTCTGGCACATGGAGGAGCCGGTCTGCGAGCCGCCGGCGATCGCGCTCTACTTCGTGGCCCGGCATGCCCGAGATTCGGGCGTCAAGGTGCTGCTGTCGGGCGAAGGGGGCGACGAGGCGTTCGGCGGCTATCAGGAGTACCGCAACCTGCTGTACCTCGAGCGGCTCAAGTCCGGTTTCGGGCCGTTCAAGGGTGTGCTGAAGGCCGGCTTCACCGCGCTCTCGCGGACCGGCTGGCCGCGCGGACGGCACTACGCCGATCTGGTCGATGCCGACTTCAACGACTACTACTTCAGTCGCACGTCGACACCCGGCACCACCTTCAACCGCCAAAAGCGCGCCTGGTATCCGGCCGAATTCGCCGACCTGCTGCGGGGCAGCCGATCCGATGCGCCGAGCCGTCGCTTTCTCGAGCAGGTCAGCGGGCGGACGCTCCTGGGCCGGATGCTCTACGTCGACACCAAGACCTGGCTGCCCGACGACCTGCTCCTGAAGGCGGACAAGATGACGATGGCTGCCTCGGTGGAGTTGCGCGTGCCGCTGCTCGATACCCGGATCCTGCAGTTCGCGGCGTCGCTGCCCGATCGCTACAAGGTCGACGGCCATCGGCTCAAGCGCATCCTGAAGCAGGCGCTGGCGCCCACCGTTCCGGCAGAGATCCTGAACCGGCGGAAAACCGGCTTCCCGGTTCCTTATTCGCGATGGATTCGCGATGAGCTCGGCGACTTCGTCGGCGACATCCTGCGCGCGCCGAACGCGCATGTGCGTCAATATCTGTCGGGCCAGTCGATCGCCGGCCTGCTGCAAGCCCACCGTGCCGGCGAGGACTGCGCCAAGGAGGTGTTCAGCCTGCTGGTGCTCGAGCTCTGGCATCGCCAATTCATGGCGCCGTCGCTCTCCCCTGCGCTTGCTGCGGACCGCCCGATCATCGTCTCGCCGGTCGCAAAAAGCGGGGCCCTGGTGGCTGCGGGTGCTGCGCCCTGATGCCACCATGAACGCGCTCGGTCTCGCATTCACCGTCGTCTGCGTCCTGCTGGTGCTCGGCTTGCCGAGGCGCTGGGCGTTCGTGCCGGTGTTGCTCAGCGCCGCCTGGATGACACGCGGACAGGAGCTGCTGGTTGGGCCGGCCCACTTCACGGTTTTGCGAATCGTCGTCGCCGCCGGAATCCTTCGGCTGATGATTCGCCGCGAGTCGGTGTCCAACGGGCTGCAACGCCTCGACCGCTGGATCCTTGTCTGGGCCGCCATTCTTTTCGGCACCAGCGGCTTGCACGCCGAAGGCGCCTGGGTCTACCGCGCCGGCCTCATCTGGACTGAACTGGGTTGCTATTTCCTGTTCCGCGTCTTCCTGAGGGAAGGCGACGACGTCGTGCGCGCCTTCAAGGTCATGTGCCTGATCCTGCTACCGGTCGCGGCATCGATGGCCATCGAGTCGGCCACCCGCCACAACGCCTTCGCCGCTCTTGGCGGCGTGCCCGAAATCGCGACGGTGCGCGCCGGGAAGGTCCGTGCCACCGGGCCTTTCGCGCACCCGATTCTTGCCGGCACGGTCGGCGCCATCGTGTTTCCCATGGCACTGGCGCTTTGGCAGCGACACCGGGCGGTCGCGCTCCTCGGCCTGCTTGGTTCATGCGGCGTCGTCGCGGCCTGCGCGTCGAGCGGTCCGGTCGTGATGACCGGCGCGATCATGCTCGGGCTGCTGCTCTGGCACCTGCGAGGCCAGCTGCGAGGCCAGCTGCGATTGTTGCGCTGGCTCAGCGTGATCGCGATCCTGCTGCTGGCCGCGGTGATGAACGACCCTGTCTACTTCCTGATGGCTCGCATCGACATCAGCGGTGGCAGCCAGGGCTACTTCCGGGCGCAGCTGATTCGCTCGTCGATCGAGCACCTCGATGAATGGTGGCTCTCGGGCACCGACCGCACCCGTCACTGGATGTCGACCGGCACGGGAAACGCCGTGCACCCGGACAACGCCGACATCACCAATCACTTTCTGGCAATGGGCGTAATGGGCGGCCTCTTGCTCATGGCCGCGTTCATCGCGGTCGTCATCTCGGCGTTCAAGGCAGTTGGTGTCGCCCTGCGCGAACGGCAAGGCGCTCCGGTCGAGCAGCAGTACCTCGCCTGGACGTTGGGAGCGACGCTTTTCGGTCTGGTGATCGACTTCCTTTCCATTTCGCTCTACGACCAGTCTGTCGTCTTCTTCCAGCTGGTGTTGGCGGCGATCGGTTCGGTCCGGGCTGCAGAGGGTGCTGCCGCGGCGCCTCGAACGGCACCGGCGCGGCCGGGCTACCTCGACCTGCTGCAGGGCCCCCGCTTCGGGCGCCGCTTCGGCGCCGCCCGGCACATCAGCCAGGCGCCCGAGGCGCTCGGGCGCCATCCGGCCTGCTGACCCATGGACGGCATCTCCATTCTCATCGTCAGCTGGAATTCGAGCCACTATCTGCGGCGGTGTCTGGATTCGATCCGGCAGAGCCGCCCCGTGGGTGTGGTGGAGGTGCTGGTGGTCGACAACGCATCGTCTGACGGCTCGCCCGAAATGGTAGAAGCCGACTTCCCCGAGGTCCGGCTGATCCGGGCTGGCGCGAACCTCGGTTTCGCCCGCGGCAACAACCTGGCCATGCGCCACGCCACCGGCTCGCTTTGGGCGCTCGTCAACTCCGACGCTCTCGTGCACCCGGGGTGTCTGGAGACGCTCGCCCGCTTCCTCGCGCAGGACCCGCAAGCCGGCCTTGTCGGCCCCCGTGTCATCGGCGGCGACGGGAGACTGCAGCGCACCTGCCGACGCCTGCCGACGTTGTGGAACACGACCTGCCGCACACTCGCGCTCGACCGGGTGCTCGGCGAGCGACCGGCTTTCGCCGGTTATGAAATGACCGCCGCCGAACACGAGGTCTGCGGCGAAGTCGAGGTACTGAGCGGCTGCTTCTGTGTCGTGCGGCGCTCGGCCGTCATGGCGGTCGGCGGCCTCGACGAGCGATTCTTCTTCTACGGCGAGGACCTGGACTGGTGCAAGCGGCTGCATGACGGGGGCTGGCGGGTCGTCTTCGTGCCCGAGGCGACCGCCACCCACTTCGGCGGCGGCAGCACCGACAACGCGCCGCTGCGCTACAGCATCGAGATCTTGCGGGCGACGCTGACCTACTGGCGCAAGCACCACGGGGCTTGGGGCCGCGCCGCCTGCCTGGTGTTGCTGCTCGCCCACCACGCACTGCGCCTGTCGCTGCGCGGCCTGCTGCGCGGCATCGGCCTCGCCAATTCGCCGGCAAGCCGTCACAAGCTCGTCGAAGACGCCGTGTGCCTGCGCTGGCTCGTCCTCGGCAGCGGCGCCGGGCTAATCGACGCCCCGCCCGAGGGCCGCCGGACATGAGCCGCCTGCAGACGATTTTGATGGCGCCGGCGATGTGCGCCGCTGGCGTCACCGAACTGATCGCGATGGTCGAGGCCCTGCACCCGGTGCGGTTCACCGGATCCGACACGGACGATGGCAGCGCGCCGGCGGCCGTGGGCGAACTGCGGGTGGCGCCGCGCGAACACGATGCGGCGGCGTCGTATGCGTTGCCGGGAGGTCGCTCGCTCGAGCTGCCGGCGAACCGTGGTCCGCTGCCAGACCAGCCCTTCGGCATCGACCTCGAGTTCGTCGACGACCCGAGGGTGCCCTTCCCGTTCCGCGGGCGGACCGTGCAAGCGTCGGCGCTGCAGACGTTCGCACCGCTGCAACTCCTCGCCGACGAGCATGCCCTGGCCCGGACGGCACACGGGGTGGCCTGGTCCGTGCGCGAAGTCGGGTCGCGTCGCCACTACCGCTGTGCCTTTCCGCTGCCGGCCGTGGCGCCCCACCAGAGCTTCCACGACGTCTTCCAGGGCCCGGGGTTTCTTGCGCTGCTGGCGCTGCTCGAGTTCCTGCGCCATGCGGTCGACGGCCTGAACCAGGTGAACGCGCCGCTGCGCGCCGCGTTCATCATCGACGACCCCAATCTCCACTGGCCCCGTTACGGCCATGTCGACTACGAGGAACTCGGGCGCAGCGCGGCGCGCGGCCGCTATCACGTCGCGTTCGCGATGATCCCGCTCGACACCTGGTTCACGCACCCGCGAGCCGCAGAGCTCTTCCGGCGCTCGCCGGATCTGCTGTCGCTGCTCGTTCATGGCAACAACCACGCAAAGCGCGAGCTTGCACGGCCGTATGACGAGGCCGAGCGATACGCGCTGCTCGCGCAGGCGACGCAGCGCATCGCGAGCTTCGAGCGCAAGGCACTGGTGCAAGTCGACCGCGTGATGGTGCCGCCCCACGGCGCCTGTACGGTCGAGATGCTCGGCGCCCTGGCACGGGCCGGCTTCACGGCGGCCTGCATCTCCGCTGGTTCGCTCCGGGCACACAACCCCGATCAGCGGTGGACGAGGACTCTAGGCCATGCGCCCTGCGAGCTGATCGAAGGGTGCCCGGTGATGCCGCGTTGGGCATTTGGCCCTCGGTTGGAGCAAGAACTGTTGCGAGCCGCCTACCTTGGACAAGCCCTCATCGCACGTGCGCACCACGAGGACCTGAAGGGCGGACCGGACATGATCGAGCAAACGGCGCGCTTCATCAATGGACTCGGTCCGGTGCAATGGGCGCGCCCCGGCAAGCTCTGCCGCCGCAGCTACCGGTGGCGGCAACAACGAAGCGCCGTGCACATCACACCTTTCGCGCCTGACCTCGAGGTCGTGCTGCCGGTCGATGCACAAAGCTTGGTCGTCGAGCCGCCGGATGCGATGCCAGGCAGCGAGTGGCGCGCCGATTTCGGCAACGGCGAGTTTCGGCGCCTCGTGCCCGACGTGCCGCTGCTCCTGCCCGAAGGTGGGCGCAGCGTCAGGCTGGCCTGCGCCGCGCCGCAGTCGCCCGGCGAACTCCGGGCTGTCTCGGTGGGCACGCCCGCCTGGTTGGTCGTACGCCGTTTCCTGACCGAAGCACGTGACCGCCTGCGACTCGCCTGACTCTCTGCGCACGAGGATTGACCATGACGCCGAACCAGAAGGCCCTGCTGCTCGTTCAAAACAACGCCTATCCGGCCGACTTCCGGGTGCGGCGCGAAGCCGAGGCCTTGCGCGATGCCGGCTATCTCGTCAGCGTGATCGCGCCGCGCGGCGCCGGCCAGCCGCTCCAGGAGCAGGTCGACGGCATCGACGTCTACCGCTTCGCCGCCCCGGCCGGTGGCCGCGGCCTCTGGAGCTATCTGTGGGAGTTCAGCTACTGCACGCTGGCCATGGGGGCGCTGTCGGTGCGGGTGGCGTGGCGGCACGGTGTCGACGTGGTGCATGCCGCCAACCCGCCCGACACGCTCTTTCTGATCGGCGCCGCCTTCAAGCTGTTCGGCAGGAAATTCATCTTCGATCAACACGACCTGTCGCCCGAGCTGTACCAGTCACGCTTCGGGCAACCGCGCGTAAACGCCGTGCACCGCGCGCTTTGCCTGTTGGAGCGGCTTTCGTACGCGACGGCCGACGTCGTCATCGTGACCAACGAGTCGTACCGCAAAGTGGCGATGGATCGAGGCGGCAAGCATCCGGACGACGTCGTCATCGTGCGCAACGGACCACCGGCTTCATACCAGCCGGTAGCACCCGATCCGGCGCTGCTCGCGAGGGCGAAGCACCTGATCGGCTACATCGGAACGATCGGCCCACAGGACGGGCTCGACTACCTGATGCGTGCCATGGCCTGCCTGGTGCACGGGCGCGGTCGGCGCGACACGCTGGCGGTGGTGATCGGCGACGGCGACTCGCTGGCCGACATCCGCGCGCTGGTGCAGCGCCTCGACCTCGAGGCCCACGTGCTGTTCACGGGCCGCCTGTCCGAGGCAGAGTCGCGCCGGTGGCTTTCCGGCGTCACCGTGTGCGTGCAGCCGGATCCGATCAGCCCGCTCAACGACAAGTCGACCATGAACAAGGTGATGGAGTACATGGCGCTCGGCAAGCCGGTCGTGGCCTTCGACCTGGTCGAGACCCGTGTCTCGGCCGGCGACGCCGCCCTCTATGTGCAGCCAAACGACGAGCAGGAATTCGCCGCGGCGATCGACGTGCTCCTTGCCGACCCGGTGCGCTGCAGGCGCATGAGCGACGCCGGAGCCGATCGGGTGGCGCACTCGCTCGGGTGGAAGTTTTCGGTGCCGCCGCTTCTCGCGGCTTACCGTCGCGCGCTCGGTACGTCACCGAGCGCCTCGACGGACACGCGCATCGGCCCAGCCGAGCCGCCGATCCCTGCGGAAGTCCCATCGCAACCGCAAATGTCGACCCGCCCATGAACCTCGTCCTGCCCACCGTCGACGTCGTCGTGCCCTGCTACAACTACGGCCGCTATCTGGCCGGCTGCGTCCGGTCCGTGCTGTCGCAGCCCGGCGTGGCCGTCCGGGTGCTCGTCATCGATGACCATTCCAGCGACGACTCCGAGGCCGTCGGCCGCGCTCTGTCGCTGGCCGATCCGCGCGTCGAGTTCCGCCGCCACGCGGTCAACCACGGCCACATCCGTACCTACAACGAAGGCCTGCTGGACTGGTCGAACGCCGACTACTGCGTGTTGCTGTCGGCCGACGACCTGCTTGCACCCGGCAGCCTGGAGCGCGCCGTCGGTGTGATGCAGGCCGACGCGGGCGTCGGCATGGTCTACGGCCGGTCGGTCTACTTCGAGCACGACCGCGAGGTGCCGGCGGAGGTGGGATCGGCCAAGGGCCATCGGCTGTGGACGGGCCGACAGTGGATCGAGGATCGATGCCGCGCCGGCCACAACGTCATCTCGTCTCCCGAGGTGGTCGTGCGCGGGTGCCTGCAGCGCGCCGTGGGCGGTTACCGCACGGAATTGCCCCACACCGGAGACCTCGAAATGTGGTTGCGGATCGCCGCGCGATCGAACATCGCCTATGTGCGCGGCGTGCCGCAGGCCTATTACCGCGTCCACGGCGTCAGCATGCAGCGCACCGTCTTCCGCCGCAAGCAGGCCGATCTCGAGCAGCGCCGGGTCATGTTCGACACGTTCTTCGCGCATCACGGCGAGTTGCTGGGGGAGGGCCCGTGGCTGCAGCGGCTGGCGTGCCGTGCGCTGGCGCGCGAAGCGCTCTGGGAGGCCTGCCGCGCCTACGATCGCGACGAGGTCGAGGAAGCAGCGGCGACCGCACTCACGGCGTTCGCCCTCGACGTGCACGCCGACGCCCCCCTCGAGCGCGAGTACGCCGCCCTGCAGCGACGCCGTCGCCTGGGCCCGGCGTTCTGTCGGCGCACCCAACTATTTGCCCTGTCGGCCGCCGCACGCCGTATCCGAGGCTGGCTGCACCACGAGCGGTGGAAGCGACAGGGCATATGAACCACACACGACCCGCGCTGCGATTGACGCGGCGTTGGCGCCAGCTCGATCGCATCGTGCGAGCGGAAGGCTGGGGCAGCGCCTGGAACCGTGCGCGGCGATCACTGGCCGAGCGCATCGTGCCGTCGGTCTCCGCCATGCCGGTGCGACCGGCCGATGTCGTGCTCGCCGACCTCGGGGAGCCGTTCGTGCCGCGCGTTCCACGGGTCGAATCCGGCCAGCCGATCGTGTTGAACTGGATCGCCGTACCGGCCGGGGCCGGGTCGGGCGGCCACACCACGCTGTACCGCATGGTCAACCACCTGCAGTCGCGTGGATACCGCAACCGCGTCTACTTCTACGACACCAACCATGCCGACCTGGCGCACTACGCCGCCATCCTGCGGAGCGACTACCGGTTCGAGGGCGAGATCGCGAGCGTCGACGACGGCATGGCGGACTCGCATGCCGTTGTCGCCACCTCGTGGCCGACGGCGTATGCCGCCTTCAATGCCCGCTGCACCGGCAAGCGCTTTTACTTCGTCCAGGATTTCGAGCCCGACTTCCATGCCGTCGGCGCCGCCCGTGTGCTCGCCGGAAACACCTACCGGATGGGCTTGCACGCGATCACCGCCGGGCGCTGGCTGGCCGCAAAGCTGGAGGCCGAATACGGCATGGCGGCGGACGCGTTCGAGTTCGGCTGCGATGTCGGCCAGTACCGACGCACCGACGGCGCCCGTTCGGCCATCGCCTACTACGCCAGGCCGGAGGTCGCCCGCCGCGGCTTCGAGCTCGGCGTCATGGCGCTCGCCATCTTCGCGCGCCGTCGGCCGGACATCCAGATCCATCTGTACGGCGACAAGGTCGGCAGCCTGCCGTTTCCGTTCCTCGACCACGGCCGTGTCACGCCCGCAGAACTGAACCGCATCTACAACGCGTCGTTCGCCGGCTTGAGCCTGTCGCTGACCAACGTCTCGCTCGTGCCTTACGAGATGCTCGCATCGGGCTGCATTCCGGTGGTCAACGAGGCGGTGCAGAACCGGATGGTGCTCGACAACCCTTTCGTGCAGTACGCAACGCTCGATCCGCACGACATCGCTGCGGCGCTCGAATCGGTCGTGGCGATGCCGGCGTTCGATGCCCATTCCCGACGCGCCGCCGAAAGCGTCGGCTCGGTGACCTGGGAACGTGCCGGGGACGCCATCGATTCGATCTTCAGGCGAACGCTGGGCGCCTGAGATGTTGCGGACATCCTCGACAGCCGAGTTGAAGCCGGGCGCGCGAGCGTCTGAGGCCGACGTCGATCCATCGCCCGTCGCCGATACGGTCGTGGCCTCCGTCCGATCGATGGACACCCGTTTGGACTTCCTCGACGGCATTCGGGGCCTGGCGGCGTTTTACGTCCTGCTCCATCACATCTGGCTGACGGCTTACGCCCAGGACCGGGCGGATCCCGGTTGCCGACTCTGCCGCGATTCACCGGCCTGGGCGTCGTGGCTCAGCTGGGGCCACCTAGCGGTGTCGGTGTTCTTCGTCGTCAGCGGCTTCTCGCTCGCGCTTGCGGCGGTGAGATCCGGTGACCGTCTGCCCGGCAGCTATGCGGACTACCTGCTCCGGCGCGCCTACCGGATCCTGCCGCCCTACTGGGCCGCGCTGGCCCTCTCGTGCCTCGTGATCGTCTTAGTCACCGGGGGAAAGAGTGGCGTGCTCGTCGACGCCAAAGCCGTGGTCGTTCATGCAGCGCTGGTCCAGAACGTCATCGATTCGGCCAAGCCCAATGGTGCCTTCTGGTCGATCGCCATCGAATGGCAGATCTATTTCGTGCTGCCGGTGCTGTTGCTCATGCTGCGGCGGCTCGGGCGAGGGGGCATGGTCGCGACCTTGGTCGTCGGCGTGTCGTTGCTGTTTCTAGCGGCTTCGGATCTTCAACGGCTGTCGGGCCTCACCGGGCTCGACGTGCGCTGGCTGTCGGTGTTCGGCAAGCTGCTTCACTTTGGGCCGCAGTTCCTGGCTGTCTTCGCCTTCGGCGTCGTGGCTGCCCAGGTGTCGGTCGCGAGGCGTTTGCGCGGGCCGTCGCCGCTGACATTGGGCGTCGTGCTCATGACCTTCACGGTCATCCTCGTGTGCTCGTGGACGACCGCTTACATCGAAAGCCACTATGTCTGGATCGACCTCATCGCCGGTGGCGCGGCTGCGAGTCTCTGTGCCTTCATTGCACGCAGACCGTCGGGCTCAGTGGCCCGCGTGCTCGGTACGCGATGGACGAGGTGGCTGGGCGAGTCGTCGTACAGCCTGTATCTCATCCATGTGCCGGTGCTCGAGGCCATCTCTTTCGCGTCGATCGGCCGGCTTTCTTCGTTCGATGGCAACGAGAGATTCCTCGTCCTTTGTGCGCTGGTCGTGCCCAGCGCACTCTTGTGTTCACGGGTGTTCTGGCGCGTCTTCGAGCGGCCCTTCACGAGTCGGGGTTCCTATCTGCGCTGGCGTGGGAAGTTGTCGGCTGCAGGGCTGTATGTTCGGTCCATGCGCAGCCGATTACCCGAGGCGTCCAGCCAGAAGCCCGGATGTATACCGACCGCGGCCGATCCCGGGCGTCGGTAAATCGCATCGCCGATCTCGGCCCCTAAATCGCGGCCGTCGGTGGCTGCGCCGGTGCCTGGCGAGGCGGGTGCGAGTTGCCAG
>CAXTDH010000015.1:0-15922 GCA_964242405.1 uncultured Rhizobacter sp.
GCGTCAGGAAGGAAGACCTGCCGGCCGTCTGGCAGAGCCTGGGCATGCCCTCGGGTCACGCCTACGCCAAGACCCAGCGGACGGTGAAGACCTGCGTCGGCAGCGACTGGTGCCGCTTCGGCACGCAGGATTCGACGCAGCTCGGCATCGACCTGGAACGCGCGCTGTGGCGGATGTACGCGCCGCACAAGGTCAAGCTCGCGGTCAGCGGTTGCCCACGCAACTGCGCCGAATCGGGCATCAAGGACGTCGGCATCATCGGCGTCGACTCGGGCTGGGAGATGTACGTCGCGGGCAATGCGGGCATCAAGACCGAGGTGGCGCACTTCTTCGTCAAGTTGAAGACGGCGGAGGAGGTGCTCGAATACTCAGGCGCCTTTTTGCAGCTGTATCGCGAGGAGGGCTGGTACCTCGAGCGCACGGTGCACTACGTCGCCCGGGTCGGCCTCGACCACTGCAAGGCGAAGGTGCTCGACGACGCCGAGAACCGCAGGGCACTCTGGGAGCGGCTGCAGTTCTCGCTCGACGGCGAGCCCGATCCGTGGTTCGAGTTCGAGAAGGCGGGGGTCGATGCAAGACAGTTCGAGCCGGTGGGGGCGCTCTAGGATGGAAAGTGCTGTATTGCCTCGTGGAAGCGGCGTGGCTCTCGGGCCGCTGTCGATGAACAGCTGCGGGCTGCAGGGCTTGCAGGGCGAGCGGGGCGAGCGGGGCGAACGAGGCGAGCAAAGGCGGGTGCGGCGCCTGCAGGACCCACAGACGACCATGAAGCGCGACAAGCACACAACCCAACCCAAACCGACGTTTCACGCGTCGCGCAAGGCGCATGGCGCCAGGGACCACTGACATGAACCCAGACTGGAAGGTTTTCTGCAAGCTCGAGGACATTCCGGTGCTCGGTTCGCGGCGCGTGGCGCGGCCGGGCAGCACCGATGTCGCCGTCTTCCGCAACGCCGAGAACAAGGTGTTCGCCCTGCTCGACCGCTGCCCGCACAAGGGTGGGCCGCTGAGCCAGGGCATCGTCTTCGGCGAAAGCGTCGCCTGCCCGCTGCACAACTGGACGATCCAGCTCGACGACGGCTGCGCCCGGGCGCCGGATGTCGGCTGCACCCAGCGCTTCGCGGTCAGGCTCGATGGCGACTCGGTCCTGCTCGACGCCGAAGAACTGCGCACGCTCGCGCTCGGTGAGACCGTGGTCGAGGCGGTGGTCGCGGTCGGCGCGGAAACCGCCTTCGCCGAGCGGCCTTCTTCCATCTGATCGGGTCGCGACGTGGTCGATGAAGTTGTGGTGGCAGGCCCGTCGGACGCGCCGACCGAGACTCGCTCGACCTGCCCGTACTGCGGCGTCGGCTGCGGCGTCATCATCGAAAGCCGCGGCGCGCAGATCACCGGCGTGCGCGGCGACCCCGACCACCCGGCCAACTTCGGCCGGCTGTGCACCAAGGGCAGCACCCTGCACCTGACGGCGGCGGCGCCGGTCAACCGCCATGCGCGGCTCCTGACGCCGCAACGGCGCAGCGAACGCGGCGGCCCGCTCGCCACCATCGGCTGGGAGGAAGCGATGGCCGAAGCCGCCGACCGCTTCGCGACCATCATCGAGACCCAAGGCCCGGATGCGGTCGGCTTCTATCTTTCAGGCCAGTTGCTGACCGAGGATTACTTCGTCTTCAACAAGCTGGTCAAGGGCCTGGTCGGCACCAACAACGTCGACACCAACTCGCGCCTGTGCATGAGCAGCGCGGTGGCCGGCTACAAAGCGACGCTGGGCGCAGATTCGGTGCCCTGCAGCTACGACGACCTGAACCATGCCGACACGGTCTTCATCGTCGGCTCGAACATGGCGTTCGCGCACCCGATCCTGTTTCGCCGGCTGGAGGACGCCAAACGGGCACGGCCGGAGATGCGGATCGTCGTCGCCGACCCGCGCCGCACCGAGACCGCCGATTTCGCCGATCTCTACCTGCCGATCCTGCCCGGCACCGATGTCGCGCTCTTCAACAGCCTGCTGCACCTGATGATCTGGGAGGGGCTGGTCGACCGGGCCTATATCGAGGCCCACACCACCGGCTTCGAGACGCTGCGCGACCGGGTTCGCGATTTCGCGCCGAAGGAGACGGCCAAGCTGTGTGGCATCCCCGAGGCCGACCTGGTGCAGACCGCCCGCTGGTTCGCCGGCAAGGGGCCGACGCTGTCGCTCTACTGCCAGGGCCTGAACCAGAGCAGCAGCGGCACGGCGAAGAACGCGGCGTTGATCAACCTGCACCTCGCCACCGGCCAGATCGGCAAGCCGGGCGCCGGGCCGTTCTCGCTCACCGGCCAGCCCAATGCGATGGGCGGCCGCGAGGTCGGCGGCATGTCCAACTTGCTGTCGGGGCACCGCGACCTGGCCAACCCCGAGCACCGGGCGGAGGTCGCCGCGCTCTGGGGCGTCGACAACATTCCGCACGGGCCGGGCAAGACGGCGGTCGAGCTTTTCGAGGCGGTCGCCGATGGCCAGATCAAGGCCCTCTGGATCGCCTGCACGAATCCCGCGCAGTCGATGCCGGACCAGGCGACGGTGCGGCGGGCGCTCGAGCGGGCCGAGTACGTCGTCGTCCAGGAAGCGTTTTCGACGACCGCCACTTGCCGCTACGCCGACCTGCTGCTGCCGGCGGCCACCTGGGGCGAGAAGAGCGGCACGGTGACGAACAGCGAGCGGCGCATCAGCCGGGTGCGGATCGCGGTGCCGCCGCCGGGCGAGGCGCGGGCCGATTGCGCGATCGCCGCGGACCTGGGCAGGCGCCTGCAGGGCCGGTTGCGGCCCGGGGACGATCGGTCGCTGTTCGACTACCGGGATGCCGAGGCCGTCTGGAACGACCACCGCGAAACCACCCGCGGCCGCGACCTCGACATCACCGGCCTGAGCTACGCTCGCCTAGAGCAAAGCGCCGCGCAGTGGCCGTTCCCCGAGGGCGCGACCGAGGGCGTGCCACGCCTCTACGGCGACGGCATCTTCCCGACGCCGGACGGCCGGGCGCGCTTCGCCGACACCGCCTATGCCAAGCTCGCCGAGCCGCGCGACGCCCGCTACCCGTTCTCGCTCAACACCGGGCGGCTGCGCGACCAGTGGCATGCCATGAGCCGCACCGGCACCGTCAGCCGGCTGTTCGGCCATGTGCCCGAACCGCAGGTCGAGCTGCACGGCAGCGACATGGCGCGGCTCAAACTCGCCGACGGCGACCTGGTCCGCGTCAGCTCACGGCGCGGCGCCCTGCTGCTGCCGGCGACGCCGAGCGATCAGGTGGCGCCCACCCAGCTCTTCATCGCGATGCACTGGGGCGACGAATACCTGGGCGGCCACAACGGCCGCGGCGAGCCGTCGACCGGTGTCAACGGCTTGACGTCGCCGGCCTTTTGCCCGCAATCGAAGCAACCGGAACTCAAGCATGCGGCGGTCAAGGTCGAGCGGGCGGAGTTGCCGTGGCGGCTGCTCGGCGTCGCCTGGATGGCGGACGAAGACCGTGCCTTCGAAGCGCTCACGGCACTGCAGGCGCTGATGCCGCAGTTCGCCTTCGCGACTTGCGTGCCCTTCGGTCGTGAACGCCACGGCGTGCTGTTTCGCGCCGCGGACGCGGTCACGGCGCCGGCCCCCTTGCTGGCGCAGATCGAAAAGACGCTCGGCCTGACCGGCAGCCAGGTGCTGCGTTATCAGGACGAGCGGCGCGGCCAGCGGCGCACGGTGCGGATCACCGGCCAAGGCGAGGCCATCCGCATCGAGGGCTTTTTGCTCGGCGGCGACAGCAGCGCCGAGGCCTGGATGCGCTCGGTCCTGCAGGAAGAGCTGCCGGCGCAGCAGTACGGCCGGCTGTTGCTGCTGCCGGGCGCGACGCCGCCGGTGCCGGTCGCGAGCCGCGGCAAGCAGGTCTGCAGCTGCTTCGACGTCAGCGCGACCCGGATCGAAACGGCCCTGGCCGGCTACGACGGCCCCGACGACGACCGCCTCGCCCGCTTGCAGACCGACTTGAAATGCGGCACCAACTGCGGCAGCTGCATCCCGGAGCTGAAGCGGATGGTCAAGCTGCACCCGGTACCAGCTTGAGCTGCGCGTCGCTGGTTGCACGTTCGCCCTGCTGCGTGGTCCCGGCCGAGGGTCCAGCCGATTAGTCCCAGCTGAATATCGACAGCCGAGCAGTCCGGCCGAATCGTCCCGGCCGAGTGGCACCGAGTGGTCCTGGCAAACGTGCGGTCGTCAGCCCAGCATCGGCGTGAAGCCCGGGTCGCCGGCCGCCATCGCCCGCTGATACGCCGGTCGGGCACCGACCCGTTGCAGATAGGCCAGGATGTTCGGCCACGGCGCGAGGTCGAGCGGCATGAAGATGCGCATCGTCGTCAAGGTGAAGACGATCATGATGTCGGCCGCCGTGAATTCGCCGCCGGCCAGCCAGTCGGCGCCGGCGAGCCGGTCGTCGACGAGTCGCAGCGCGAGCTCGAGCCGGCCGCGCACCGCCAGCACCGTCGGCTCCTCCGCCGGCAACGACAGGCGGCGCAGAATCATGTTGCGGCCCATCACGGCCTGCAGGTTGGTGTTCGCGAAGTGGTACCAATAGAGGTAGCGCGCGAAGTCGGGGTGCGCGGCCGTCAGCGCCAGCCGGCCGCCACCATGGACGGCGATGATCCAGTCGATGATCGCGCCCGATTCGGCCAGCACGAGATCGCCGTCGGTGATGACAGGGGCGGCGCCGAGCGGGTGCAGCTGCTTCAGCGCCGGAGGCGAGAGCCGGGTGACCGGGTCACGGTCGTAGACCTTCAGTTCATAAGGAACGGCGAGTTCCTCGCAGAGCCAGATGATCCGCTCGGATTGGGATCTGCCGAGGTGGTGGATGGTGAGCATGTCGTCGCGATCGAAGAGCCGGTGGGCCGCCAGTGTCGCAGGCCTCACCACATCAACAACAGCACGCCGGTCAGCAGGCCGAGCATGAGCGCGAGCCGCATCAGGCGGTGTCCGTCGATCCGGGAGGCCAGTGGCCGTGGCTGCCCGCTGCGGTAGTCGGAAGGAGCTGATCGTCCCCGCGGCCGTCGAGGCCTCACCGCGGCTCCGGCGCCGGTGGCGGGGCGATGTCGTCCGACCGACCGATATCCGCACACAAAACCTGTTCCAAGTGCTCGAACGCCAGAGCCGTCTCGCCGGCGGCCGTGTCTTCGGCGAGGGGCGTATGGTCGATGGATTCGGGCATCGTGTCCTTGTCATTGCTCGTTGCAGAAAGCAAGAATGGCAAGCCGGACGCCCACTGCTGTACCGGCCAGCGCAGCGGGCCGCGGCGGCGCGTCTGCCAGGTACATGCCTTGCCGTCTGAGTAGACTCAACCGATCACCACAGGAGCAGACGATGAGCGATCCCCAGCCGGCACCCGGCAAGCACACGCCGCCTCGCGCGGAACCGCAGCAGCCGGACAACCTCACGCGCGGCGACGACAGCGGTTCGACACCCGGCGTCGATATCGACGATGCAGCAGTGACCTCGGCCGAAGGCGAGAAGGGATCGAAGGATCGACCGAGTTCCGAGGAATCGCAGACCGAGAACGCGCTCAAGAACGTCACCGAAGGTTATAAGTAACAGCGGCTTCGGTCACGGCGCCGGTCAGCCTGCCGGCGATGGTCGGCGCGCATCCACGGTGCGGAGGTCCGAGGCGATGAAACGAGAAGGCAACGACGATTTCTGGAAGCTGCAGAGCCACGGCTATGTCCGGGTCGCGGTCGCGGTGCCGCGGATCCGGGTCGCCGATCCGGTCTTCAACGCCCGCCAGACGGCCGACCTGCACGAGAAGGCTTCCACTGCGGGCGCCTCCGTGGTCGTGTTTCCAGAGCTGGGCATCTCGGCTTACACCTGCGACGACTTGTTCCACCAGCAGGCGTTGCTCGCGGCCTGCCGCACGGCGCTGATCTCGTTGGTCGAGGGCTCGCGTGGTCATGATGCGGTCGCGGTCGTCGGCCTGCCGCTGCAGGTCGGGCACGGCCTCTATAACTGTGCCGCGGTGTTGCAGGGCGGTCGCCTGCTGGGCGTCGTGCCCAAGACCTACCTGCCAAACTACGGCGAGTTCTACGAGGCGCGCCAGTTCCAGCCGGCACACCATGCCGCCGAGACCAGCGTCACGATCGGCGATTGGCAAGTGCCGTTCGGCAACGATCTGATCTTCGAGGTGACGAACCGGCCGGGCTTCGTGCTGCACGCCGAAATCTGCGAGGACGTGTGGGTGCCGATCCCGCCGTCGAGCCATGCGGCGCTCGCGGGGGCGACGGTGCTTGTGAACCTGTCGGCATCGAACATCACGATCGGCAAGGCGGCTTACCGGCATTCGCTGGTCGGGTTGCAATCGGCGCGCTGCATCGCCGCTTATCTCTACAGCTCGGCCGGCGCCGGTGAATCGTCGACCGATCTCGCCTGGGACGGGCAGTCGCTGATTTACGAGAACGGTGAGTTGTTGCGCGAATCGGCGCGCTTCTCCAACGAATCACACCTGATCAGCGCCGATGTCGATCTCGACCGGCTCGCGCACGAGCGGATGCGACAGACCTCCTTCGGCCAGTCGGCGGCACGATTCGCGAACGAGGTCGGGCGCTTTAGGCGGATTGCTTTCGAGCTGCCGTCGATCGACATGCCGGGCCCGTTGCAACGGCGGCTGGAGCGCTTCCCTTACGTGCCCGCCGACCCGAAACGGCGCGATGAGCGCTGCCGGGAGGTCTACGACATCCAGGTGCAGGCACTGGCACAACGGCTCACCGCGACTGGCATTCGCAAGTTGGTGATCGGCGTCTCGGGCGGGCTCGATTCGACCCAGGCACTGCTGGTCGCGGCCAAGGCGATGGACCGGATCGGCGAGCCACGCAGCAACATCCTCGGGATCACGATGCCGGGCTTCGCGACCAGCGGCCGCACCCTTGATCAGGCGCTCAAGCTGATGGACGCGGTCGGCTGCAGCGTGCAGCAGATCGACATCCGGCCGAGTTGCGAGCAGATGCTGCGCGACATCGGCCACCCGTACAGTCGGGGCGAGAAGGTCTACGACATCACCTTCGAAAACGTCCAGGCCGGCGAGCGCACCAGCCACTTGTTTCGCATCGCCAACCTGCAGAACGGCCTCGTCGCCGGCACCGGCGACCTGAGCGAACTCGCGCTCGGCTGGTGCACCTACGGCGTCGGCGACCACATGGCGCACTACAACCTGAATGCCAGCGTGCCGAAGACGCTGATCCGGCACCTGGTGCGCTGGGTCGCGGATTCAGCCAAGCTCGGCGAGCGTGGCAGCGCAGTGCTGCGGGCGGTGCTCGACACCACCGTCAGCCCGGAGCTGGTGCCGGGTGATGGGGTCAGCGAGGATCCGAGCCAGAACACCGAGGAGAACATCGGCCCGTACGCGCTGCATGACTTCTTCCTGTTTCAGACGGTGCGTTACGGCTTTTCGCCGACCAAGGTCGCCTATCTTGCGTGGGCCGCATGGCACGACAAGGAAACCGGCACCTGGCCGAACGGGCCGGACGTGGCGCGCGAGGAGTATCGACTTGCCGAGATCAAGCGGCACCTGAAGACGTTCGCCTACCGCTTCTTCAAGACCAGTCAATTCAAGCGGAGCTGCGCGCCGAACTCACCGAAAGTGGGGTCGGGTGGTTCGCTGTCGCCGCGGGGCGATTGGCGCGCACCAAGTGATTCAGAGGCGACGGTGTGGCTCGACGAGGTGGCTCGAATCCCGGACGACAGCTGAACCGGGCGGGCGACTATATAAATATTAGGGATCTTATGTTGGGGACATAAGATCCCTAACTTGGTTATAGTTCTGCATGGATCCGGTGACCAACCCCTTTGCGCCCGGTGCGGGTACGCGGCCTCCGGAATTGGCGGGGCGAGACGCGTTGCGTCAAGCGGTACGAGTTGCGATCGAGCGCATGCGGCGAGGGCTGCCTACCAAAAGCATGATGTTGGTCGGGTTGCGAGGCGTAGGAAAGACAGTTTTGCTGGACCAGATGCGCGACGACGCAGAGTCCGCCGGCGTCTACACCATTCGCATCGAGGCACCAGAAGGGCGGTCGCTGCCTGCGATGTTGGCACCTCAGCTACGCCAAGCCCTGCTGCGCCTCAGTCGCATCGAGCGGGCGAAAGCGCTGTCCATTCGCGCCTTGCGGGCCCTGGCAGGCTTCACCAAAGTGCTGAAGGTTCATTACGCCGACATTGAAGTGGGGGTGGACTTCGAGCCTGAACCGGGTCTGGCTGACAACGGCGATCTGGAGCACGATCTGCAGGCCCTGTTGGAGCAGATCGGCGAGGCGGCGCTTGCAGGTGGTACGGCGTTGGCAATGTTTCTGGACGAGCTTCAATACGTCAAGGAAGCAGAGCTTGCGGCTCTGATCACCGCCATGCACCGATGCGCCCAACGCCGGGTGCCCGTGTTGATGGTCGGCGCAGGGTTGCCGCAGTTGCGTGGACGAATGGGCAATGCGAAGTCGTACGCAGAGCGGCTGTTCGACTTCCCCGCCATCGGTCCGCTTCAAGGTGCAGATGCTCGGCTTGCAATTGAAAAACCAGTGATGGACCATGGTGCGAGCATCGAGCCCGATGCTGTCGAACGCATCGTGCTGGACACCCATGGTTATCCTTACTACCTGCAGGAGTGGGGGAAACAGGCCTGGGATGCCGCCGCGGCGTCCCCCATCCGACTCGAAGACGTCGATCGGGCCACACAGTCTGCACTCGCAGCCCTCGATGAGAGCTTCTTCAGGGTACGGTTTGATCGCTTGACGCCGGCAGAGAAAAGGTACCTGCGCGCTATGGCGGAACTCGGGCCTGGCCCCCACCGGTCGGGAGACATCGCTGCATGCCTGCGGCGAGAGGTCAGCAAGTTCGGGCCGCTGCGTGCCTCGTTGATTGCCAAGGGCATGATCTGGAGCCCCAGCCACGGCGACACGGCCTTCACCGTGCCGCTGTTCGACGAATTCATGCGGCGGATCGTGCCGGGGGACGATTGGCGGTGATGAACGTCAGGATGCCCGTCAACGGGATCCGCACCCAATCGGGTCGGTTCCTCAACTCGTAACGCAATTCGTAGAACGCCTTCTGCAACTCGAACAGCGGCAGCAGGCTCTTCTCCGGCTCGAAGCTGCCGTAGAGCGTGCTGCCGGCGACGGCTTCTCCATAGCCTGCCAGAAAGGCGGCTCGGGTCAGCGCTTCCCATTCTGCCGCCGGCGCTGCGAGCACAGACGCTTCGTCGGCCGTGTGACTCGCCGTCTTCAGCGCACTCGCCCGTACATAGCTGAACGACCGCAGCATGCCGGCGACGTCGCGCATCGGCGACTGCTTGTCGCGCCGCTCTTCCACTGCCCGTGCCGGCTCGCCTTCGAAGTCGACGATGACGAAATCGTTCTTGCAAAGCAGCACCTGGGCGAGGTGGTAATCGCCGTGGATCCGCGTCTTGAACTGTGCCGGCGCGGTCGCGGTGAAGCCTTCGATCCGGCCCAGCAACTGTTCGCGCGCCGCCATGACCGCCCGGGCGTCGGCCTGGACATCCTCGGGCAGCGAGGCGAGCGTGGCCTCGAGCAGATCGAAGCTCTCGCGCGCTTCCTGAAGTGCCTCGTGGCGCGCCTGATCGGTGTCGGCGGCGGTCAGCGGTTCAGCTCGGAACGCGGGGTCGTCGGTCGGCGTCGCGAGCGCCAGGTGCAGCTCGGCGGTGCGACGGCCGAGCGTCGTGGCAATCACGAGATGGGCGCCGTGAACATCTGCCGCGACCTCTTCGGCGCTCGTCGTCGCCTGACGCTGCACGAAATGACGTTGCAGGTAGCCGAGCATGTAGGCCCAGCCATCGCCCTGATTGTCGACATGCGCCTGCAGCAGGCACAGCGTGCGGCCGACGCCATCGGCCCCGGTGTACTCGACGGCACCCGCGACCCGGGCGATGTGCGGGAAATGCGCCGTCTCGGTCAGGAAGGTGCCGATCTCGAGTTCCGGGTTGATGCCGGTACCGACGCGGCGATAGCCTTTCAGGAACAGCCGCTCGCCGATCTCGACGATCGTGTTGCTGCTCGCTGCCAACGGTTGGCTGACCTTCAGGTCGGCCAGCCCCTCGCCCGCGATCTCTGCGAACTCGCTGGTGGGCCAGAAGCGGATCGTGCCACCGGTGGTCGCGACCTCACGGCCTTCGCGGATCGAATCGATCATCGCCCGGACGAAGCGCTCGTCCGAAAACGCGTCGCCCATCACGCCGACATCGGCCTGCTGCCGGACTCGTGCCACCGCGGCGTTCGACAAGGCGCGGAACACCGATTCGTCACGGTCCTCCCAGGCAATCGACAGCGGCACGAAGTAGGTCGACGCAGCCGGGCCTTCGAGTTCGAGCAAGGGCATGAGCCAGGTGCGGGCGCCATCTTTCCAGAGCGCGCTGTCGCTCAGGCGCGCCCGCTGCACCGCCGTGCCCTTGCTGCCGTACCAACGCTGCAGCTCGATGTGCCGGGGCAGCACCTCGGTTTCGAACTGGTCGCGGATCTTGTTCGCCATGCTGGCACGCCAGATCGCCACCTTCTCGTGGAAGAGGCTGTTCCAGCCGTCGAACAGCACCAGTACCGGGCGCTGCTCGGCCGGCAGGAAGTCGCGGTGCCAGCTCGGCACGGCGACGTCGGTCGCCAGCCGCATCCAGTAGAAGCCGTGCGCGGCGATCGTCATCAGGTAAGGCAGCTCGCCGATCGGGGGAAACGCGGTGTGGCCGAGCATCTCGACCGGCACCCGCCCCTTGTAGGCGCCGAGGTTCAGCTCGACCGGCTGGGCCGCACGCGCCAGGTTGACGACGCACAGAATCGCCTCATCACCGAAGGTACGCAGGTAAGCCAGGATCTTGCGATTGCCCGGGTCGAGGAACTTGATCTCGCCGCGGCCGAAGGCCTTGCTCGACGAGCGCACCGCGAGCATGCGGCGCATCCAGTTGAGCAGCGAGGCCGGCTCGCGCTGCTGCGCCTCGACGTTGAGCGCCTCGTAGCCGTAGACCGCGTCCATGATCGGCGGCAGGTAGAGGCGCTGCGGGTCGGCGCGCGAGAAGCCCGCGTTGCGATCGGGGCTCCATTGCATCGGCGTGCGCACGCCGTTGCGGTCGCCGACGAAGAAGTTGTCGCCCATGCCGATCTCGTCGCCGTAGTAGATGATCGGCGAGCCGCGCATCGACAGCAGCAGGCTGTTCATCAGCTTGATGCTGTCGGTGTCGTTCTGCATCAGCGGCGCCAGGCGCCGGCGAATGCCGAGGTTGATGCGGGCGCGTGGATCCGCCGCATAGGTCGAGTACATGTAGTCGCGCTCCTTGCTCGTCACCATCTCGAGCGTCAGCTCGTCGTGGTTGCGCAGGAAGATCGCCCATTGGCACGACGCCGGGATCTCGGGCGTCTGCTGCATGATCTCGGTCAGCGGGAAGCGGTCTTCCTGGGCGATCGCCATGTACATCCGCGGCATCAGCGGGAAGTGATACGCCATGTGGCA
The DNA here is from genome assembly GCA_964242405.1 of uncultured Rhizobacter sp. Lineage (GTDB taxonomy): Bacteria > Pseudomonadota > Gammaproteobacteria > Burkholderiales > Burkholderiaceae_C > LMDS01. Next base: position 11,480 of record CAXTDH010000015.1, read on the forward strand.
TTCGTCGCCGTCGCCGAAGTACTCGCGCACGTCCTCGGGCCACTGGTTGGCCTCCGCGAGCAGGAAGCGATTCTTGTAGCTCGCGTCCATCGCTGCCCTGAGCTGCTTGATGATCGCGTGGGTCTCGGGCAGGTTCTCGTTGTTGGTGCCTTCACGCTCGACCAGATACGGAATCGCGTCGAGACGGAAGCCGTCGACGCCCAGGTCGAGCCAGAAGCGCATGGTCTTGAAGATCGCCTCGAGCACCGCCGGGTTGTCGAAATTGAGATCCGGCTGATGGCTGAAGAAGCGGTGCCAGAAATAGGCCTTGGCGACCGGGTCGAAAGTCCAGTTCGAGATCTCGGTGTCGGTGAAGATGATGCGCGTGCCCTTGTACTTCTCGTCGCTGTCGGACCAGACGTAGAAGTCGCGCTCCGGCGAGCCGGCGGGTGCGCGGCGGGCGGCCTGGAACCAGGGGTGCTGGTCGGAGGTGTGGTTGATCACCAGCTCGGTGATGACCTTCAGGCCGCGCTTGTGAGCCTCGTCGAGCATCAGCTTGAAGTCGTCGAGCGTGCCGTACTGCGGGTGGACGCCGTAGTAGTCGGAGATGTCGTAGCCGTCGTCCTTCAGCGGCGACGGATAGAACGGCATCAGCCAGATGGTGTTGACACCGAGTTCCTTGACGTAGTCGAGCTTGCTCGCCACACCCTTGAAGTCGCCGACGCCGTCGTTGTTGGAATCGAAATAGGCCTTGACGTTGAGTTGGTAGATCACCGCGTCCTGGTACCAGAGCGCCGCGTCGTCGCTCGGGGTGGTCGGGCCGCTGGCGGCCTCTTCGAGGTGCGGGACGGCTATCGTCGGCTCGGTCATCGCCGGTTCCTTGTTCATGCGAAAAAGACAGTCATCGTTCGTGTGAGATATCAGGCGATTCGGCCCGGGGGGCATCAGGCAACAGGGCGGATCCGGAACAGATGGGCCGGCATCTCGATCGGGTCGAGCATCACGAAGTTCGGGCCGTCGTGCCAGGTGTAGGAGCGGCCGGTCAGCAGGTCGTCGACCTGGAACTCCTGCCCCGCCACCATGCCCAGCCAGACGGCGTCGACCGTCACCCAGCCGGATTGGCGCCACTGGCGATCCAGGTTGACGACGGCGATCATCAGGCTGCTGCGATCGGCGCTGCGCCGGCCATAGGCGATCAGCTGCTCGTTCTCGCAGGCGAAGAACTGGAGTGCGGCGCCGGCTTGCAGGGCGGTGTGCTCACGGCGCGCATGGTTCACGGTCGCGATGAAGCTGCGAAGGCTGTCGCCGCGGTCGAGCTGCCAGAGCCGCAGTTGGTACTTCTCGGAGTCGAGGTATTCCTCAGAGCCCGGGCTGCGCGGCGTGCGTTCACTCAGCTCGTAGGCCGGGCCGTAGATGCCGTAGTTGCCCGAGAGCGTGGCGGCCAGCAGCAGCCGGGTCATGAAGACGGCGCGCGGCGCGTCGTGCAGGAACTCGCTCAGGATGTCGGGCGTATTCGGCCAGACGTTCGGGCGGAAGTAGTCGACGCCCGGCCGTTCGTTGAGTTCGGTGAAGTACTCGATGAGCTCTTCCCGGGTGTTGCGCCAGGTGTAGTACGTGTACGACTGTGAATAGCCGAGCTTCGCGAGCCGGTGCATCACCTTCGGCCGGGTAAAGGCCTCGGCAAGGAACAGCACGCCCGGGTGCTCGCGCTTGATCTCGCCGATGCACCACTCCCAGAACGGGAAGGCCTTGGTGTGCGGGTTGTCGACGCGAAAGATCTGCACGCCCTCGCCTATCCAGTGGTCGAACACACCCTTCAAGGCCTGCCAGAGCGCGCGCCAGTCGTCCGTCTCGAAGTTGAAGGGGTAGATGTCCTGGTACTTCTTCGGCGGGTTCTCGGCGTATTGCACGCTGCCATCGGGCCGCCAGCGGAACCACTTCGGGTGTGCCTTGACGTACGGATGATCGGGCGCGCACTGGAAGGCGATGTCGAGCGCGATCTCCAGGCCCTGCACCTTGGCCTCGGTCACCAGATGACGAAAGTCCTCGGCGGTGCCGAGTGCCGGCAGGATGTCCTTGTGGCCGCCCTCGGCCGCACCGATGGCCCAGGGGCTGCCGACATCGCCGAACTCCGCCGCCAGCGCGTTGTTGCGGCCCTTCCTCTTCTCCCGGCCGATCGGGTGGATGGGCGGCATGTAGAGCACGTCGAAGCCCATCTCGGCGATGTAGGGCAGGCGCTCCTCGACATCCTTGAAGGTGCCGTGACGGCCCTCGGCAACGGCGGCGGAGCGGGGGAAGAGTTCGTACCAGCTGCTGAAAGCGGCGCGTTCGCGGTCCGCGACCAGGGGCAGTTCGCGGTCGAAGCGGACCTCGAGGTGGCGATCCGGGTAGCGATCGGCGATCTCGGCGAGCGTCGGGTCGAGGGCGGCCGCCTTCATGTTGTCGACGTCGCCTTCGAGATCGGCGGCACGCAAGCGCAGGTCCGCTGCCCAGGCGGCGAGGCTGGAGCGGTCGTCGCCGGAGCCGGCGCGCGCCGAGGTCGCTTCGATCAGCTCGGCGCCGGCGAGTGCGGCGATCCGGATGTCGGCGGGGTCGACGCGGCGTTTCAACTCGGTGCGCCACGACTGAAAGTGGTCCACCCAGGCGACGGCGCTGTAGCGGTAGCGGCCCGGCTCGGGCGGGGTGACGAAGGCCTGCCACTCGTCGTTGCCGAGCAGCGTCATCTCGAAGGATTCGGCGGTTTCGGGCGAGGTGCCCTCCTTGCGCCAGAGGAGCTGCACGCGGATCAGGTCATGGCCGTCGGTGAACGCATGGACGGTCGCCTCGAACGGCCGGCCGGCGATGCACTTGGCGGCGAACCGGCCGCCATCGACCACCGGCAACACCGCATCGATCACCGCCCGGACCCGGCCGTCGGCCTCGGCCATGAGGGGCAGCGGCGTCGACATCGACCGCAACTCGCGGGTCGAGGCGGGCACGGACGGGGCGGCTGTGGGGGATGCGGCTGCAGGCGATACGGCTGCAGGGGATGCGGTTGCAAGCGATACGGATGCGGAGGCGGAGGCTGCGGCTGCAACTGTGGGTACTGCAGTTCGCAAAGGCGCTGCGCTGGCGGCCACGGTCTTGGCTTTTCGGGACGGCTTGCTCATTCGGCCTCTGGTCGGAAATGCGGTTCGGTCGTCGACGAACCTTCGGTTGGGGTAGTGGCAGGCGTGGGGTGGGGAGGCGCGGGGGACGGCTCGGTCGCGTCTTGGGCAGCGAGTTCGTGCGTCATGGGGTCGAGCTTCAAGAAGAGCGTCGAAAGCGGCGGCAGGGACAGGCGCAAGGAGTAGGGCCGCCCGTGCCAGCCCGCGGCCTCCGCCTTCCGGCCGCCGGTATTGCCGACGCCCGAGCCGCCGTAGTCGGATGCATCGCTGTTCATCAGCTCGCGCCAGAACCCGCCCTCCGGCACGCCGAGCCGGTAGTCGTGGCGCGGTAGGGGCGTCAGGTTGCAGACGACGAGCACCTGTTCGCCCGTGGACGACTTGCGCAAGAAGGCGATCACGCTGGCCGCGGCATCGTCGAGCGCGATCCACTCGAAGCCGTCGGGCGAAAAATCCAGCTCGTGGAGCGCCGGTTCGCTGCAGTAGAGCCGGTTCAGGTCGCCGACCAGCTTCAGGATGCCCGCATGGGCGCCCGCCTGCACCAGCCCCCAGTCGAGCTCGCCCTCGTGCGCCCATTCCCGCCGCTGGGCGAATTCACTGCCCATGAACATCAGCTTCTTGCCGGGATGGGCCCACATATAGCCGTAGAGCGCGCGCAGGTTGGCGAACTGCTGCCAGTCGTCGCCCGGCATCTTGCCGAGGATCGAGTGCTTGCCGTAGACCACTTCGTCGTGCGAGAGCGGCAGCACGAAGCGCTCGTTGAAGGCGTAGACCATCGAAAAGGTCAGCTGGCCCTGGTGATGGCGGCGGTAGATCGGGTCGAGCTCGAAGTAGTCGAGGCTGTCGTGCATCCAGCCCATGTTCCACTTCATGTCGAAGCCGAGGCCGCCGGTCTCGACGGAGCCCGAGACGCCCGGCCAAGCCGTCGACTCCTCGGCGATCGTCATGGCGCCGGGGTGTTCGCGGGCCACCGCCTGGTTCATCGCCCGCAGCAAGGCGACAGCTTCGAGGTTTTCCCGTCCGCCGTGGCGGTTCGGGATCCACTCGCCGGCCTCTCGGGCGTAATCGAGGTAGAGCATCGAGGCCACGCCGTCGACCCGCAGGCCGTCGACGTGATAGTGCCGGATCCAGAACAGGGCGGAGGAAATCAGGAAGCTCCTGACCTCGCTGCGGCCGTAGTTGAAGATGCTCGAATTCCACTCCGGATGGAAGCCCTGGCGCGGGTCGGCGTGTTCGTAGAGGTGGGTGCCGCCGAAGTACGGCAGGCCGTGCGCGTCGGTCGGGAAGTGCGCCGGCACCCAGTCGAGGATGACGCCGATGC